>DASQGL010000048.1:0-72723 GCA_035632635.1 Candidatus Limnocylindrales bacterium | reverse complement strand
TCGCCCCGCCCTGATCCCGACGGCCGGCCCGTGCGTGCGCGGACGGCGATGACGCCATACAATGTGCCGCGATGGGACTGTTCTGGTTCTGGCTGGTGGTTGCAGGCGTGCTCGTCATCACCGAAGTCCTGACGCTCGCCTTCTTTGCCGCGTTCCTCGCGCTCGGCGCGCTGGGCGCGGCGCTGGCCAGCCTGCTCGGGCTCCCGCCGCTCCTCGATGCGGTCGTCTTCGGCGTGGTCGGTGTGGGCGGCATCGTGGTTGCGCGGCCCACCCTGTTGCGGCTCCTCGGCCGCCGTCCCGAGCCGTTGCTGCGATCGGGCGCCGACAGCATGATCGGCCAGCAGGCGGTCCTCCAGGATCCCATCCTGGGCCCCGATCATCCGGGCCACGTCAAGATCGCCGGAGAGCTCTGGCCGGCGCTGTCGGCCACCGGCGCCGCCATCCCCGCGGATACCCCGGTCGTCGTCCGGGCGCTTCGCAGCACGACGCTGATCGTTGACGTCGAAGGCCCGCGTTCCATCCAGGCCCCGTCGGCCTGAAGTTCACCAAGAGGGAGTAGTCATGCCTGCGTCGCTGATCATCATCGGCATCATCGTTCTGCTTGCGATCGTGATCATCGCCCGCACCGTCAACATCGTCCAACAGGGATACGTTGGCATCGTCAAACGGGTCGGCCAGTTCCATTCGACCCGCCAGCCTGGAATCACCTTCCTGGTCCCGCTCGTCGATGACATGATGCTGGTCGATATCCGGGAGACGCCGCGGACCGGCGACAAGCAGGAGGTCATCACCCGGGACAACGTGACCGTCAGCGTCAACGCGACGATCTTCAGCCAGGTGGTCGATCCGAAGCTGGCGCTGTTCAGCGTCAGCAACTACTTCATCGCAATCGATCAGCTCTCCCGCACCACTCTGCGCGCGATCTTCGGTGGGATGACGCTCGACGAGGCGCTCAGCCAGCGCGAACGGATCAACGCGCAGCTGCAGGCGCAGATGGAATCCGTGACCGACAAGTGGGGGATCCGGATCAATCGGATCGAGATCGTCGACATCACGCCGCCGCAGACGATCCTCAACGCCCTGGCCCTCCAGAAACAGGCGGACCAGGAGAAGCGCGCGCTCATCCTCAAGTCGGAGGGCCAGCAGCAGTCCGCCATCAACATCGCGGATGGCCAGAAGCAAGCCCAGATCAAGACCGCCGAAGGCGACAAGCAATCCGCCATCCTCCGGGCCGAGGGTGCCAAGCAGGCCGCCATCCTCGAGGCCGAAGGGCGGGCCCAGGCGGTGGCCACCGTCTACAAGGCGATCAGTGACGCGAATCCGAATCCGACCCTCGTCTCGATCCTGCAGCTCGACACGCTGTCCAAGTTCGCCGAGAGCGACAACAGCAAGATCGTGGTGCCCTTCGAGAGCGCCGGCTTGATGGGGGCCGCCCAGGCCCTGCGCGGCGTGCTGGACGCGGCGCCGGCCGGCGGCGCGAAACCATAGCCCAAGACGTCGAGCCGGCGATTGTCGTCCTCCCACCGGGCGACCTCCCGGACATCCGGCCCCTGCTGCGAGAGCTGATGCTGGAGGAGCAGCGACTCTACGAGCATCCCCAGCGAACCGAGCAGGAGATCGCGGCGGACGTCGAGGATACGCCTCGTTCCGACTTCCGCGGCGAGAATCTCATCCTCGCCGCCCGGACCTCGACCGGAGAGACCGTCGGCTTCTGCTGGTGCGTCTTCTTCGACCCGGGCACCGGCCTGGAAGCGGAGGTCGCCGAGGTCTACGTGCGGCCGGCATTCCGCGGCCGGGGCGTGGGGCGACGGCTGCTCCGGCGTGCTGTCGAGCTCTTTCGTGAGCGGCAGGTGACCTTCGCCTCCGTCTGGACGCATGAGAACAACCCGCAAGCCGTCCATCTGTACGAGCAGGCCGGCTTTCGGCGCACCGAACAGGTCGTGCTCACCTGGCTGCCGCTTCCCGGCCGCTGATATCGGAGGCGGCGGATTCGAAAGTTAGACTGATGGCATGGCCACCGAGCCGGACTTTGGGGCGCCCGGCCCGACCCCCGGCCCCGCCGTGGCCGAGGTGCGCCGGAGGCGGTCGCGCCCTCTGCTCGGACTGCTGGGCATCGTGGTGCTCAGCGCGCTCGTCGGCGCGCTCGCCGGCGTGGGCGCCACCATCCTGATCGCGCAGCGCCTCAGCCAGGCGAACAGCCCGGCCGCGCGCAACCTGGTCGCCCCGCTCGCGCCGATCACGAACACCCTGACCGAGGAATCCGCCGTCATCAACGTCGCCGCGAGCGCGGGCAAATCGGTCGTCGAGATCAAGACCAGGGCAACCTCCACCGACCAGCTCCTGCAGCAGTCTCAGGTCGGGATCGGCTCGGGGTTCATCGTCAGCCCCGACGGCTACATCGTCACCAACAATCACGTGGTCGAGAATGCGAGCCAGCTCCAGGTGATCCTCCGGGACCAGAGCAAGCCGTTCGACGCCCGGATCGTCGGAACGAGTCCGGATGACGACGTCGCGGTGATCAAGATCGACGGCCAGAACCTGCCAGCCCTCACCTTCGGCGAATCCCACAATCTCCGCGTCGGCCAGCTCGCCATTGCGATCGGGAGTCCGCTCGGACAGCAGAACAGCGTTACGACCGGGGTCATCAGTGCGCTCAATCGATCGATCCAGGTGCCCGATCCCCTGACCGGCAGCACGGAGACGATCCTGAACGCGATCCAGACCGATGCCCGGATCAACCCCGGCAACAGCGGCGGCCCGCTCCTGAACAGTGCGGGCCAGGTCATCGGCATCAACTTCGCGCTCGAGCAGGCGCAAGCGGGGCCTGGGCTCGGCTTCGCACTCGACGGTGATGCCGCCCGGGACGTCGCGACCCAGCTGATCCAGACCGGTCATGTCAATCAGCCCTACCTGGGGCTCAGCTACCAGCCGGTCGACGAGACGACCGCGGCCACCTACAACCTGCAGGTCGGGGCGCTCGTCACGGGTGTGACCCCCGGCTCCCCGGCCGATCACGCGAAGATCCGGGTGAACGACATGATCGTCCAGTTCAACGGACAGACGATCGACGACACGCACCCGTTGAAGGACGTCCTGCGACAGTCGCACCCGGGGGATCAGGTCACGGTGACCATCAAGCGTGGCGGCCAGACCCTGACCGTCCAGGTCACGCTCGGAACGCACCCCTGAGCGACGACGTCGGCGCGATCTCGCCCTCGACCGTGATCGACCGTGCCGTCCGCCAGGCGCTGAGCCGGATGGCGGAGGGGAGCGCGCTCCCGAATGTGATCGTGGAGCGGACGCAGAACCCCGAGCACGGCGACTACACCGTCACGCTGCCGCTCAGGCTCGCCCGCGCGCTGAAGCGGCCGCCCCGCCAGATCGCGGATGATCTCGCGGCGTCGCTCGAGCTGCCCGCCGGGTTCGCCGACATCGTGGTCGCGAATCCGGGCTTCATCAATTTCCGGCTGAAGCCCGGCTGGCTGCAGGCGCAGCTCGACCCTGTGATTGCGGCAGGGCCCACCTGGGGTCGAGCCACGGGTGGGGCCGTGCCGGTGCAGGTCGAGTTCGTCAGCTCCAACCCCACTGGGCCGCTCCTGTTCAGCCATGCGCGCGGGGCGGTGGTCGGAGACGTCGTCGCACGTGTTCTGGAGGCGTCGGGCTTCCAGGTGCAGCGCGAGTACTACGTCAACGACTATGGCAAGCAGGTCCGTCTGTTCGGCGAATCGATCCGGGCACGGATGCTGAACGAGCCGGCGCCCGAGGGCGGATACAGCGGCGAGTACGTGACCGAGATCGCCAAGGCGGCGAAAGAGCGCGGCCTGCCGGCCGAGGCGACGGCCCTGGCAGCCTTCGGCATGGACTGGGTAAAGCGCGGCATCCTGGAGGACCTGGAGCGGCTGGGCATCCGCCATGATGCCTGGTTCTACGAGAGCGCGCTCTATCAGGGGCTCGACCGCGAGACCATGGATCTCCTCCGCAGTCGCGGCCGGATCGTCGAAAAGGACGGCGCCACCTGGTTCAAGTCCGATACGGACAAGGACGAAGTCCTGATCCGGCGCGACGGCTACCCGACCTATTTCGCGTCGGATGTCTTCTACCATCGGGACAAGCTCGAGCGTCGCCGGTTCGCGCGCGTCATCGACGTGTGGGGCGCCGACCACCAGGGACAGATCGGCCGGCTCAAGGAAGCCCTGGCCGCACTCGGCATCGACCCGGTCCGGCTGCAGGTCCTGCTCGTCCAGCTCGTGTCGATCAAGCGTGGCGAGGACTCGGTGCGGATGTCCCGGCGGGCGGGTGTCGGCATCACGCTGAAAGAGATGCTCGACGAGGTCGGCCCCGACGCCGTGCGGTACTTCTTCCTCTTGCGCTCGGCGGATGCGCACATGCAGTTCGACGTCGAGCTGGCCAAACAGCAATCGTCGGAGAACCCGGTGTACTACGCGCAGTATGCGCATGCCCGTCTTCAGAACGTGCTGACCTTCGGGGGCGAGGTGACCGCCGCGCCGGCGCTGGACCGGCTCGACTCGCCGTTCGAGCTCGAGCTGATCCGGACGATCCTGCGCTGGCCGGATGTCGTCCGGGAGGCCGCGGAGGCACTGGAGCCCCATCGCCTCGCCTTCTACACGGATGAGCTGGCCGCGGCGGTCCATCGCTTCTACAAGAACTGCCGGGTCGTCACCGATGACCTGCCGCTGACCGCGGCGAGGTTGCGCCTGGCCCGGGCGGCGCGGACCACGATCGCCAACGCGCTCGGCCTGATGGGGGTCCGGGCGCCAGACCGGATGTGAGCGGGTAAAGTAAAGCGTCGATGGAAATCACCTACTTCGGGCTCAACGCCATCCGCATCCGTGGCCGCGACGCCACCCTCCTGATCGACCCATACGAGCCGAAGCTGGGGCTCGCTCCCGTGCGGCTCAACGTGCAGATCGTCGCCCTCACCCACGACGACCCGACGCAGTTCAGCATGCAAGGGCTGGGCAGCGACTATCACCTGGTCACCGGAGCGGGCGAGTTCGAGATCAAGGGCATCTTCCTGCGCGGCATCCAGACCTATCACGACGGGCAGAAGGGCCAAAAACGGGGCAAGAACTTCGTCTACGTGGTGGAGGTCGACGATCTGCGGGTCTGCCACCTCGGGCACCTCGGGCATGCGCTCGACGAGGGCCAGCTGGACGCGATCGGCAGCAAGATCGACGTCCTCTGCGTGCCGGTTGGCGGCGGCAGCCACATCGGGTCGGCTCAGGCAACCGAGATCGTGAACCAGATCGAGCCCAAACTCGTGATTCCGATCTCCTACCGCCTGCCCGGGCTCACGCTGCTGGCCCAGGACCTGGAACCGGTCGACAAGTTCGCCAAGGAGATGGGCGCCACCGACCTCACGACCCAGCCCAAACTCCAGCTGAGCAGCTCGCCGACTCAGGAGGAGCCCAAGCTCGTCCTCCTCGAGGCGCGCGGCGCCGCGGCCGCCGCCAACGTCGACTGATGCTGGGAGCTGTTTGTAGGGCAGGCGCAGGGGTACAATAGAGTCCCGGTGCCGAAGTACGTCTTCGTGACCGGCGGCGTCGTTTCCTCGATAGGAAAGGGCATCACGGCAGCCTCCATCGGAACGATCCTGAAGGCGCGCCACCTCTCCGTCTCGCTCCAGAAGCTGGACCCCTACATCAACATCGACCCGGGCACGATGTCGCCCTACCAGCATGGGGAGGTCTTCGTCACCGACGACGGTGCCGAGACCGACCTCGACCTCGGACACTACGAGCGCTTCATCGACACGAACCTCAGCAAGGCGAGCAACGTCACCGCGGGCAAGATCTACGCCGAGGTGATCGCGAAGGAACGTCGCGGGGATTACCTTGGGGGAACGGTCCAGGTCATCCCGCACGTGACGAACGAGATCAAGGAGCGGATCACCCGCGTGACCTGGGAGGACAACCCCGACGTGGTGATCGTCGAGGTCGGTGGTACCGTCGGCGACATCGAGTCGCTGCCCTTCCTGGAGGCGATTCGCCAGCTCAAGAACGACCTCGGCCGCAAGAACGTCTTCTACCTCCACGTCACGCTCGTTCCCTTCGTCGAAGCGTCCGAGGAGTTCAAGAGCAAGCCGACCCAGCACAGCGTCGCCGCGTTGCGCAGCATCGGGATCCAGCCCGATGCGATCGTCTGTCGGTCTGAGCGCCCGGTGAACAGTGCGCTTAAGGACAAGATCGCCCTCTTCTGCGACGTCGACCGGCGGGCCGTCATCTCGCTGCCGGACGCGCAATCGATCTACGAGGTGCCGCTGATGCTGGAGGAAGCGGGGCTGGGGACCTTCGTCGATGAAGCGCTCGAGCTGGGCGGGGCGGCGCCCGATCTGCAGGATTGGCGGGAGCTCGTGCATCGCATTCAGCATCCGGCCGCCTCCCTGACGATCGGCGTGGTCGGCAAGTACCTGCCCGCGCCCGATGCCTACATCAGCGTCACCGAGGCGCTCCGGCATGCCGGCGTCCACCATGATCTGCGCATCGACATTCGCTGGATCGCCTCGGAAACGCTGGAGGCCGGCGATGCCTCAGCGCTCGACGAGGTGGATGGGATCGTCGTGCCCGGAGGGTTCGGCCATCGCGGGATCGAAGGGAAGATCGTGGCCGCCCGCTTCGCCCGGACGCGGCAGGTGCCCTACCTCGGACTCTGCCTCGGCATGCAGTGCGCGGTCATCGAGTTCGCCCGCGACCTGCTCGGAGCCCCGGACGCGAACAGTACGGAGTTCAATGCGTTCACCAGCCACCCGGTCATCGACCTCCTCCCAGAACAGCGGGACGTGAGCGACAAGGGCGGAACGATGCGACTCGGGCTCTATCCCTGCAAGCTCCTGCCTGGCACCCGCGCCGCCCAGGCATACGGCGAGCCGGTCGTCTACGAACGCCACCGCCACCGCTTCGAGTTCAACAACGCCTACCGCGAGGCGATGTGGGAAGCCGGCATGGTGTTCTCCGGGACCTCGCCCAACGACCGCCTGGTCGAGATCATCGAGCTCAAGGACCATCCCTGGTTCGTGGCGTCGCAGTTTCATCCCGAGTTCCGCTCGCGCCCGAACCGGCCTCATCCGCTGTTTCGGGAATTCGTGCGCGCCGCCGGGGTCCATGGCGGCGTGCTCGCCGCCACGCCGTCGATGGAGCCACTCAAGAAGACCGCCTCGCCAGGCCCGTGAAGGCGGAAACGCCGGGCCGCTCACCGAGCGGCGTCGCCGCGCCTCGCGAGATCCAGCCCAACGTCGGGTTGGAGCTCGTCCGGACCACGGAAGCCGCCGCGCTCTCCGCGGGCCGCTGGATGGGCAATCTCGACCGGGACGGAATCCGCTCGACCGCGGCGTCGGCCATGCGTGATGCCTTGACCGGCGTCCACCTGGCCGGCAACGTCGTGATCGGCGAGGAGGGGCCGGGCGCCTTGCTGGCCGTCGGGCAGAGCGTGGGGGATGGGGTCGGACCGCTCTGTGATGTGGCGCTCAAGCCGCTCGACGGCTCGTCGTTGGTCGCCAAGGGCTTACCCAATGCGGTCTCCGTCATCGCGACCGCCGAGCGAGGGTCGCTGGTGCGCGCCCCGAGCGGTCTGTATGCAGAGAAGATCGCGGTCGGGCCCCAGGCCCGTGGCGCGATCGACGTGACCGACTCGGTCGAGAACAACCTGCAGCGCGTCGCGTTCGCCAAGGAGCTGCAGATCTCCGATCTCACCGTCGTGATGCTCGACCGTCCGCGCCATGAGGCACTCATGGAGCAAGTCCGTCAGACCGGCGCCCGCATCAGCTTGCTCAGCGACGGGGACATTGCGGCCGCCATCATGGCGACGCTCGAAGGGACGGGGATCGACGTGATGATGGGCGTCGGGGGGTTACCGGAAGCCGTCCTAGCGGCCTGTGCGCTCAAGTGCCTGGGCGGCGATCTCCAGTGCCGGCTCTGGCTGCGCTCGCGTGAGGACGAGGAGCGGGCGCGTGCCGCGGGCTTCGAAGACCTGCGCGGCATCTACGGCGTCGACGACCTCGTCAAAGGCGAGGATGTGGCCTTCGCCGCGACCGGGGTCACCGATGGCGAGTTCCTCCACGGCGTCATCTATCACCATTTCTGGGCCGAGACCGAGTCCATGGTGTTTCGCAGCAGCAGCGGGACCGTGCGCCACCTCTCGACCAAGCACCACTACGCGCTGAAATCGGTCGAAGGCGCGCACCGGAAGGTGCGGTAGCGCGGTTGCACCAATCGTGGAACTCCGGCCGTATCGTTTGACGGCGCGTCGGCACGTTCTCTAGACTGCCCAGCGATTTGTCGTCGCTGCGCGCCGGGCCACGGCGGGAGAACCTGGCCAACCCTGTTCCGAGATCCCTGAGCCACGTGTTCATCCTGGCAGTCGCGTTGGGGATCGGCCTCTTCACGCCGCTCACCTCGCACCGCCGGATGGATGAGGCCGCCGCCTCGGCCTCGGCCTCGCCCGTCCGCCCGATGCTGCCCAGGACCGCGGCCGGCATGGTCCCGCGGCCACCCTCGACCGTCGGCGAGTCGACCCAGCTGACTCCGCTTCACACCTACATGGTGCAGCCCGGCGACACCATCCTGGCAATCGCGGCTCGCTACGGACTCTCGGTCGAGACCGTGACCCAGGTCAACAATCTGCCCGGGGCGGACGCGCTCCAGGTCGGCCAGTCCCTGACGGTGCCGCCGGTCGACGGCAGCATGGTTCCCCTGGTCCCCGGGGAGCAGCTGGCGCAGGTCGCGGACCAGTACCGGGTGGATGCCGGACTGCTGGCAACGATCAATCAGGTCCAGCCGGGGGGCGTGATGCCCGCCCGGCTGTTCGTCCCCTCGGCCGCGGTCCCGGGCGCATTGAGTCGCCCGACCCGTCCGGTGCCACAGCCGCCTGCAGCCGACCGGCCGGCGCTCATCCATTTCCAATGGCCGACCCAGGGCGTCATCACGCAACCGTTCTGGCAGTACCACCCCGGCATCGACATCGCGAACGTCACCGGCACGCCGGTTGTGAGCGCGGACGGTGGGCGCGTCGTCTTCGCCGGATGGGGCGACTATGGGCTCTACGTCGAGATCGATCACGGGAACGGCTACAGCACGGTGTACGGGCATCTCTCGCAACTGCAGGTGACGCTCGGTCAGCAGGTGCGTCCCGGGCAGCCGATCGGCCTGATGGGATCCACCGGCCGTTCGACCGGGCCCCACCTGCACTTCGAGATCCGCCAGCAAGGCGTCCCCAGGAACCCCCTCGATTACCTGCGCTGATCCGCTGCGTCCGCCAGGTGACCGGTGCTGATCGCCCGCACCGTAGACTCGTAGCCAGTGCCCGATCTCCTGTTCGCGACGCGGTCCGGCGAGCTGCGCGTCGACGCCCGGCGATCGGCGCTCGGGCGCAGCGGATGGGAGCTCGAGGTGCCCGAGCGGTTCATCCCGCTCCCGCAGGGGGCTACGCTCGTGCACCTGCCGGGCCGGACGCCGCTGGGCGCGGACCGAACCGGCACGCCGCAGCCGGGAGGGACGCGTGGGGCGCTCGCGGTCGCGGCGGTCCTGCCGCCCGGCTACCTGCGGACCTGGTTGCCGGCATACGAGGAAGCGCCCGGCGCGCCCGTCCTGCCGCTCTACGGGTACGCCGCGGTCGGGACGGCGGACGGCCGGCCGGTGGTGGCGGCGATGCGCAGCGATGCGTGGGCGGCCTGGGATCCGCACGCACCGGCGCGCGCGGGCCTGGGGGAGGCGCTGGCCCAGGCGCACCGGTCGCTGCCCGGCAACCGGTTGGTCGCTCACCTGCAGACCTGCGCCACCGACTACCGCTGTCTCACCGCCCAAAACCTCTTCCTGCGCCGGGGTGAGGGGGCGATTCCAGTCTCACCGGCCTGTAACGCCGCCTGCCTGGGGTGTATCTCCGAGCAATGGGGCGACGTGCCGTCGCCGCAGACGCGCCTGACGTTTGCGCCGTCCAGCAGCGAGATCGCCGAGCTGGCCGCCTGGCATCTCGCGCGCAGCGGCCGCAACTTCGTCAGCTTCGGGCAGGGGTGCGAGGGCGAGCCGCTGACCCGGGGGACGGCGCTCGTCGAGGCGACCCGGCGAATCCGGACCGCCTTCCCCAGGGCGACCATCCACCTCAATACGAACGCCTCGCGCCCGCGGACCATGGCCGCGCTGCTCCAGGCCGGGCTCAACTCGGTACGGATCAGCATCTTCTCACTCGACGACGAGCGTTTTCGCGCCTACTACCGGCCGGTCGGCTACGGTCTGCGCGATCTCCGAGCCTGCGCCGATCTCGTCCGGGCAGCCGGCGGGCAGCTCACGATCAACCTGCTGACCTTCCCCGGGATCACCGACGCCCCGGCCGAGGTCGAGGCGCTGATCGGCTTCGTGACGCAGCACGGCGTGCACCAGGTCCAGCTCCGGACCCTCAACGTCGATCCCCTCTGGCTGCTCAGCCGGCTCGACCGGCCGGTTCGCGGGATGGGCATGCGGCGCTTCGTCGCCATGCTCGAGCAGCGCTGCCCCGGGCTGAAGCTGGGCAACTTCACGCGACCGTGGCCGGCGCCTGCCGAATCCGACCGGGCGGCCGTGGCGCACGGGTGATTCAAAACCGGCGTCTGTGGGGAAGGGTGTAAGCGATGGCGGATCCCATCTTCACGGCGCCGGAACCGCCCTATGCGGGCGGGGCCGATTACGGGGTCGGCAGCCCGCACCCGGTTCGCGCCGACATTCCGGCCTCGGGGCAGCCGGCCTCCCGGCCTGCCATCCAGGGGCTGGGCGGCGCGCTGCTCGCGACGATCGGCCTGCTGCTCAAGTTCAAGGGCCTGGCGCTGACGTTCGTCTCGGCGGGGCTCACGATCCTGCTGTACGCCCAGCGGTCCGGATGGGCCTTCGCCGTCGGCATCGTCGTGCTCATCCTGATTCACGAATCCGGCCACCTGGTCGTGGCGCGCATGCTTGGCATGCCCGTCACCATGCCGGTCCTGATCCCGTTCCTGGGCGCCTTCGTCAGCATGAAGCAGAGTCCGCGGACGGCGGCCCAGGAGGCGCAGATGGCGATCGGCGGCCCGATCCTGGGCTCCTGCGGGGCCGTCCTGTGCTACCTCGGGTACCTGCAGAGTCCCGACAGCTCCACCGGGAGCCTGCTCCTGGGTTTGGCCTGGTTCGGATTCCTGATCAACCTGTTCAATCTGATTCCGGTGACCCCGCTCGATGGCGGGCGTGTCCTTTCGCTGCTCTCGAAGTGGTTCAACGTCGCCGGTTTGCTGATCGCCGGCGCCCTGCTCTGGTTCGGCAACTTCGGCACCCCGGTCCTCCTCCTGATCGTCCTGTTCGGCGCCTACGGCACCTGGCAGCGATTTCGCTCCACCGCCGTGGATCCCGCCTATTACGCCGTTCCGGCCACGACGAAATGGGCGATCGGCGCGCTCTACCTCGGCCTCCTGATCGCGCTCGCTCTGGGCCTGCAGCACACGAGCACGCTCCTGCCGTCGGTTCAATAGCGGGGCCGGCGGGTATAATCCACTGGCCGTGAAAGCCACCATCCACCCGACCTACTACCACGACGCCGTCGTGGTCTGCCTCTGCGGCAACCGCTTCACCACCGGTTCCACCCAGAAGGAGCTGAAGACCGAGGTCTGCTCCGTCTGCCACCCGTTCTTCTCGGGGCAGCAGCGGATCGTCGACACGCAGGGCCGCGTCGACCGCTTCACCCAGCGTCAGCAGCGCAAGCGATAAGCGACCTTCAGGCGAAGGGTTGGGCGCCTCCCACATGTTAGGTTTATGGCGCCCATGAACAAGCCGGACCAGTTCTTCTATGGCGGCCAGGCGGTCATCGAGGGCGTGCTGATGCGGGGCCGGACCACCTATGCGGTTGCCGTGCGGCGCCCGGACGGGGCGATCCAGGTCAAGCGCGAGCCGCTCCGGTCGGTCGTCTACACCTCGCGGGTCTGGAAGCTGCCCTTCCTCCGGGGGCTGGCCGGGCTGTGGGAGATGCTGCACCTGGGCATGTCCGCGCTGACCTACTCGGCGAACGTCCAGGCCGCCGGCGAGGAGATGGAGTTGAGCCCGCGGGCGATCGGCGTCACCATCGGGGTCGCCGTCGTCCTCGGACTCGGGCTCTTCCTCGGCGTGCCGCTGCTCGCCGCCGGCTTCCTCGGGCGCGGGCATTCGGCGCTGCGATTCACCCTGATCGAGGGCGTGGTCCGGATCGTGCTCCTGCTCGGCTACCTCTACGCGATCTCCCTCGCGCCGGATGTACGGCGGGTCTTCCAATACCATGGCGCCGAGCACAAGACCATCAACGCCTTCGAGAACGGCCTGACGCTCGACGTGCCGAACATCCGCACCCAGAGCATGCTGCATCCCCGCTGCGGGACCGGCTTCCTGCTCGCCGTGATGGTCGTCAGCGTCTTCGTGTTCTCCCTGGCCGGACGGCCGTCGCTCATCCTGCTCATCCTGTCGCGGCTCTTGCTGATCCCCGTGATCGCCTCGGTCGCCTACGAGGGCATCCGGTTCGCCGGACGCCACCGGTACAACCCGGTGATCAAGGTGCTGATCATCCCGCTGCTGGCGACCCAGCGGCTGACCACGCGCGAACCGGACGACTCCCAGCTCGAGGTGGCTCTGGCCGCCTTCACCGCCGCCCGCCAGGAGGAGACCGAGGCCGCCGCCTGATGTTCGAGGAGCTCGAATCGGTGCGAGCGCATTACGACGCGATCACCGCCCGGCTGGCGGACCCCGCGATCCATGGCGATCTCCAGGAGTTGCAGCGGCTGGGCAAGGAGCAGGCACGCCTGCGCGAGCTGGTCGATCTCTACACCGCCTATCGCCAGGCGGAGCGCGCCATCCGCGAGGCGCGCGAGGTGCTCGCGGAGGAGAAGGATCCCGCCATGCAGGAATACGCCCACCAGGAGCTGGATAGGCAGGAGGCGGAGCGGGCGAGGCTCGAAGTCGCGCTCAAGCGCGCGCTGGTTCCCAAAGATCCGAAGGACGAGAAAGACGTGATCGTCGAGATCCGGCAGGGGGCGGGCGGCGACGAGGCGGGGCTCTTCGCGGCCGATCTGTTCAAGATGTATAGCCGGTATGCGGACCTGCACCGCTGGAAGGTGGAGCTGGTCCAGGACAACGTGACCGAGCGCGGCGGATACAAAGAGGTCGTCTTCGAGGTGCGGGGACGGGGCGCCTACTCCCGGCTCAAGTACGAGAGCGGCGTCCATCGGGTCCAGCGGGTTCCGGAGACAGAGGCCCAGGGCCGGATCCATACCTCGACCGCCACCGTCGTCGTGCTTCCGGAGGCGGACGAGGTCGAGGTCGCGATCGACCCGGACCGGTTGAAGCGGGAGGTGTTCCGGTCGACCGGCCATGGAGGCCAGAGCGTGAATACGACCGACTCCGCGGTCCGGCTCACGTACTCCCCGGAGGACGGCGGACCGCCGATCGTGGTCTCCTGCCAGGACGAACGGTCGCAGCTGAAGAACGAGGCCAAGGCGCGCAAGGTCCTGATGGCACGCCTCTACGATCGGCAGCGTGCCCTGAAGGATGCCGAGGTAAGCCAGGCGCGCCGCTCCGCCGTCGGCACCGGGGAGCGGAGCGAGAAGGTGCGCACCTACAACTTCCCGGAGGGACGGATCACCGACCACCGCATCGACTTCAAGTACTACAAGCTGCCGCAGTTCTTGAACGGTGAGCTCGACCCCGTCATCGACAAGCTGATCCAGTGGGGAGAGTCGAACCGGCTCACCGCCAGCGATCCCAACGGCAGCGGCCACTGACCCGCAGCACGGTCGGCGCCGAGCTGGGGGCCGCGGTCCGGCGCCTTCGCATGGCCCGCGTCCAGACGCCGGTGCTGGATGCGGAGGTCCTGCTCGGTCACGTGTTGAGGACGTCCCGTGAATTCCTGCGGACCTATCCGGAGGCGCCGGTCACGCTCCAGGATCGACGGCGGTTTCGTGCGCTCGTCACGCGGCGGGCCTCGCACGTGCCGGTCGCCTACCTGGTCGGGATCAAGGAGTTCTACGGACACCGCCTCGCCGTGTCGCCGGCCGTGCTGATCCCGCGGCCGGAGACGGAGATCCTCGTTGAGCGCGCGATCGCGTTCCTTCGCGCCCATCCCACCGTCCGCCGCGTGATCGACGTCGGGACCGGCAGCGGCGCGATCGCGATCGCGCTGGCGAGCGCGGTCCGGCGCCTGCGGGTCGACGCCGTGGAGCTGGACCGCCGCGCGCTGCGTGTCGCCCGCCGTAACGTCCGCGACCTGGGGTTGAGCTCGCGCATCCGGGTGCGTCAGGGCGACCTCCTCGACGGATCGACGCGAGTGCGATGCGTGGTCGCGAACCTCCCCTACCTGTCGCTCGATCGGCGGCGCCACCTGCCGCCCGACGTGCGCCATGAGCCGGTCAGGGCGCTCAGCGGAGGACGGGACGGCCTGGATCTGATCCGGCGGCTGCTCGACCAGGCCCCCGCGACCCTGCGGGCGCCGGGATGCCTGCTCCTCGAATGCGATCCGGCGCAGGCCCGGCGGGTGCGGGGGCTGGCGACGCGGGCCTTTCCGGCGGCCCGGGTCGCGGTCCTCCACGATCTCTCCGGGCGGGCGCGTGGGGTCGAGGTGCTGGTTCTGACGTGAGCGCGCGCTGGCCGGCCGACCCGCCGCACGTCGAGGCGGCCGCGGCGCGCCTGCGCGCGGGCGGCGTCATCGCCTTTCCCACCGAGACGGTCTACGGGGTCGGGGCCCTGGCTGGCGATCCGGGCGCCGTCTCAAGGCTCTACGCGATCAAGCGCCGGCCGGGGTCGCAACCGATGATCCTCCTGGTCCGGGATGCGGCGCAGGTGGAGGCGCTCGCGGTGGCGGACGAGCGCGCCCGCCGGCTCATGCGGCGGTTCTGGCCGGGCGCGCTGACCATCGTGCTGCCGCGGCGGCCGGGGATGCGCACCCCGGCGGCGCTGGGTGAGACGCTGGCGTTTCGCGCGCCCGGACATCCCGTGGTGCTCGACCTGCTCCAATGCCTCGGCGAGCCGCTCGCGAGCAGCAGTGCGAACCGGGCCGGTGATCCGCCACCGCTGGATGCGGTGGCCGCCCTGGCTGCGCTGGGGGACGACGTCGATCTCGTCCTGGACGGCGGCGCGGTGACCATCGGGCGCCCCTCGACCATCGTGGATCTGAGTGGGCCGTCGATGCGCATCCTGCGCCAGGGGTCGATCACGGAGGCGGAGGTGCGGCACGTCATAATGGACACCGTGCTGCAGGCCCGCGACCTCACGAGCAAAATCGACGCCGTCGATCCGGAGGTCGGCGCCGCGATTCGCGACGAATTCGAGCGGCAGCAGTACACGCTCGAGTTGATTCCCTCGGAGAACATCGCCAGCCCCGCCGTCCTGCAGGCGCTCGGCTCGCTCCTGAACAACAAGTACGCGGAGGGCTACCCGGGTAAGCGCTACTACGGCGGATGCGGGAACGTCGACCGGATCGAGTCGCTCGCCATCGAGCGCGCCAAGGCGCTGTTCGGCGCCGAGCACGCGAACGTCCAGTCCCACTGCGGGACGACCGCGAACTACGCCGTCTACGCGGCGGTGCTGAAGCCGGGCGATACCGTGCTGGGCATGGACCTCAGCCACGGGGGTCACCTGAGCCACGGCAGCCCCGTGAACTTTTCCGGCAAGCTCTATCACTTCGTCTCCTACGGCGTCGACCGGGAGACGGAGCGCATCGACTACGACGCCCTGGACCGGCAGGCGCGCGAGGTCTCGCCGAAAATGCTGCTGGCGGGCTACAGCGCCTATCCGCGCGTGCTCGACTTCGAGCGACTGGCGGCCATCGCCCGGGCCGTCGACGCGTACTTCTTCGTCGACATGGCCCATTTCGCCGGCCTGGTGGCCGGTGGTGCCCATCCGAGTCCGGTTCCCCACGCCGATTTCGTCAGCTTCACCACCCACAAGACCATGCGCGGGCCATGGGGCGCGATGATCCTGTGCAAGGCGACCTACGCGGCCGAGATCGACAAGAGCGTGTTTCCCGGCAGCCAGGGAGGTCCGCAGAATCACGCCGTGGCGGCCAAGGCCGTCATGCTCGCCCAGTGGAAGACGCCCGAGTTTCGGAGCTATGCGCAGCGGGTCGTGGCGAATGCGCGGGTGCTGGCCGAGGAGTTGCAGCGCCGCGGGCTGCGGCTGGTCAGCGGGGGCACGGACAACCACTTGATGCTCATCGACCTGCGTCCTCTGAAGCTGACCGGGCGCAAGGTCCAGGAAACCTTCGACACGGTCGGCGTCACCGTCAACCGCAATGCGATCCCGTTCGATGAAGCCAGCAAGTTCAATCCGAGCGGGATCCGGCTGGGCACGCCGTCGGTGACCACCCGGGGCATGGGCGAGGGGGAGATGCGCCAGATCGCCGACATGGTGGCGACGCTCCTGGAACACCTGGATGATGCCGCCGTCCATCAGCAGATCCGTGCCCGCAGCCGGGCGCTGTGCGAACGATTTCCGCTTCCGTACTGACGCTTTCGAGCGTGTTCCCGCTCGATCCGACGCTCTTCCAGACCTTCTCGTTGCAGAAGTTCGCCCCGGCCGTGCTTCCCTTCCTGGCCGCCCTGGCGGCCACCGCGATCGCGGTCCTGCCCGCCCGCTGGCTGTCCTTCCGCCTGGGTGCGGTGGCCGAGCCCGGCGGCCGGCATATTCACGCCCGGCCGATCGCCAGGCTGGGCGGCCTGGCGATGTACGTGGGCTTCGGCGTGTCGGCGGCGGTCTATTCCACGAACCGGCTGACCCTGGGACTCCTGCTGTCGGCCGCGGTGATCACGACCCTGATGGTCCTGGACGACCTGCATGGCATGTCCCCGCTGCTGAAGCTGGCCTCGCAGGTCGCGGCCTCGTTGCTGGCCATCGTCGTGTTCGGCTTCGACATCACGTACGTCAGCGTGCCCGGGGGCGTGATCACGTTCGCGCCCTGGGCCGCGATCCTGGTCAGCCTGCTCTGGTTTACCGGGCTGCAGAACACGATCAACCTGATCGACGGCGTGGACGGGCTGGCCGCCGGCGTGGTCGCCATCGTGGCCGGGGCAATCCTTTTGGCCGCGATCAACCTGCTCCGGCCGGACATCGTGATCCTGGCCGGCGCCCTGATCGGGGCCTGCGTCGGCTTCCTGATCTTCAACTGGCACCCGGCCCGGATCATCATGGGAGACGCAGGGAGCCATTTCCTCGGCTTCACGCTGGCCGCCATCTCCGTGCTCTCGGTGGCCAAGGGCGCGGTCGTCCTCTCGCTGGCCGTCCCGCTGCTGGCGCTCGCCATCCCCATCCTCGACACCGGCTGGGCGATCGTCCGCCGCCGGGTCCGCGGGCAGTCGATCGCGGAGGCCGATGCCGAGCACCTGCATCACCGGCTCCTGGACTTCGGGCTGAGCGCACCGGAGACGGTGCTCATCTTCTATTTCGGGACGGCGATCTGCGCCGCCATCGGCCTGGCCATCTACGGGCACAAGAAGGTGCTGCTGGGGGCGGTCATCCTGCTGCTCGTCGGCGTCGGCGTCATCCTGGGGAGGGTGACTCGTCGAAACGGACGACCCTGATCGCCGCGTCGGGTGTCGGCCCGATTGCGGGGCAAATTTGGTCGATGCTAAGCTGGAAGGCGGTTGACAGCGTTGGCGCCAGGAAAACGTGGTCCGACCGGGTCGGAGCTGGCGGGTCTGAGCATCTTCCTGGCGAGCGCGTTCATCCTGCCCTTCGTTGGCGGACTCGCGCTCGACGCATTCCTCCACACCTCCCCGGTCTTTCTCTTCGTCGGCCTGGTCGTGGGAATCGCCGCCGCGACGGTGGGTCTCTATGGGAGACTAAAGCGCTACCTGTGATCGAGAAGGGAATGGTTGGAACGGCCGGTCCGGTCGTGCGCGCCGCGCTCGTGGCGACGGTGGCGGTGGCGCTGGTCGCGCTCGGCGTCTGCGCGCTGACCGGGCACCTGCGGGCCGGCCTGGCGCTCGACCTTGGACTGGTGATCGGCGCAGCCAACGGGCCGATGATCCAGCGGACGGCTCGCCTCGGCCTCGCCTTCGGGGCGCTCTCCTTCGGCCGCCTGGTCCTCCTGTCCGCGGTGGGCCTCGGGCTGGGCCTGCTGCTGGGCATCGACGTTCTCTGGCTGGTCATGGTCGGGCTGGCCGCCGCGCAGCTCGTGCTCGCCGGCACCGCGTTCTGGCGGGTGATGACTGGATGATCCTGCTCGCCGAGACGATCGGACAGCACCCCACCATCAGCTTCTGCGGGTCGTGGTTCTGCACGCTCGACGTCGACAGCCTGGTCTCGAGCGGCATCGCGATCCTGGTCACGCTCGCGCTCGGCTTCTTCGTCGCCTACCGGGTCAGCCACGGCGTGCCGGGCAAGCTCCAGATGGTCCTGGAGTTTCTCCTGAATTACATCCGGCAGCAGGTGGAGGAGGCGATCGGACCGACCGCCCCGTTCGTGATCCCGCTGGCCGCGACGATCTTCGTCTACATCCTCGTGGCGAACTGGATCGAGTTCTTCCCGCTGCCCGCCCCGCTGATTCCGGCGAATGCCGACATCAACCAGACCGTCGCGATGGCGCTGGTCGTGTTCATCGTGACCACCTGGTACAGCTTCCGCGAGCTGGGCGTCAAGGGGTACCTGCGCCGCTTCACCAAGCCGTTCGACGCGAGCCCGGCCATCCGGGGCCCGTTCGTGTTCATCAACATCGTGGAGGAGATCGCGAAGCCGCTCAGTCTCGCGCTCCGGCTCTTCGGCAACATCTTCGCGGGGACCGTGATGATCTTCGTGATCACGCTGCTTCTCCCCGGGGTCATCGCCTGGCTGCCGCTCGTCGTCTGGAAGTTCTTCGACGTCTTCGTCATCGGGACCATCCAGGCGTTCATCTTCATGCTCTTGACCATCATCTACTTCGGAATGGCGCGCGAAGGATTGGAAGAAGAGGGCCATGCCGGGCACGGCGCGCAGCATGCGGCAGCGGCCTAGCTAAGGAGGATGCAGGGACAATGACGTACGCAACTGCGCTCGTCGGGGTGCTGCTCGCGGGCACGACTATGACGCATGCCATCGCGGTCGCCGGGGGCCTGGTGGCGGCGGGGCTGGCGCTCGGTGGGGGCGCCATCTGCGCCGGCGTCGGAGACGGGCTCGCCGGGGCCGCGACCATCAATGGCACCGCCCGCCAGCCCGAAGCCCAGGGCCGCCTGAGCACGATCATGTTCCTGATCATCGGGCTCGCCGAGGGCATGTACTTCATCAACTTCGCGCTCGCGATCCTGTTCATCTTCGTCATCGCGAACGGAGTCGGGTAGCGAATGGTGCGACTCGCCGAGGCGCCGCTCGGGCCGCTCCAGCTCAACGCCACGTTCCTGGTGGAGATGGTCGCGTTCCTGATCATGCTCGGGATCATGGCCCGCTGGGTGTATCCGCCGATCATGCGGGCCGCGGAAGCCCGGCAGAAGCAGATCGCCGACCAGCTCGCGGCCGCCGAGCGGGCCCGGCAGGAGGCGGAGGCTCGGAGCAAGGAGGAGGAGCGCATCCTGCAGGAAGCCCGGGAACGGGCGCAGCAGATCATCGATGCCGCCAGCCGTTCCGGCGAGCGGCTTCGCCAGGAGGCACAGGAGAAGGCCCAGGAGGAAGCGCGCCGGATCGTCGAGCAGGCGAAGAAGGAGATCGACGCGGAGCGCCAGCGGGCGATCCAGGCGATTCGCCAGCAGATGGGCGATCTCGTGATCAGCGCGACGCAGCGGGTCCTGGGCGAGACCCTGGACGGCGATCGCCAGCGCCGGCTGGTCGAGCAGGCGATCGCGCAGGTGGAGAAGGAGCCGAGTGCCGCGCAGTAACGTGGCCCGCCGCTACGCGCAGGGCGCCTTCCAGCTTGCCCGCGAGCAGGGCAACCTCGACGGCTGGCGCGCGGAGCTGGCGACCCTGGAGGCGCTCCTTGACGACGACGTGCTCAAGTCGGCCTTTAACAACCCCGCGGTCAACATGGTGCGCCGCATGGAGCTCGCCCGCCGGCTGGCGCCTGATCTCACGCCGGGGAGCGAGAACCTGCTCCGCCTGCTCATCGAGCATCAGCGAACCAGCGAGATGCCCGCCATCCGCCGGGAGTTCGACCGGCTCGCGGACCAGGCGTCCGGCGTGCTCAACGTGACCCTGACCACGGCCGGCGACGTGGCCACCGAGGACCGCGAACGCTACGCGCATCAGCTGGGGAGCCGGCTCGGCCGGCAGGTTCGGGTCGAGTACGCGCGCGATCCGGCGCTGATCGGGGGCGCGAAGATTCAGATCGGTGACCGAGTCGTGGACGGCAGCCTGCGCACGCAGCTGCAGCGCCTGCGCCAGCAGCTGACCGGATGACGTCGTCAGAGAGGAAGGAGGAACCGTGAGTATTCGTTCGGACGAAATCAGCAGCCTGATCCGCAAGCGCCTCAAGGATTTCGACGTCCCGGTGCTGAGCGCCGATGTCGGCATCGTGACCGAAGTCGGCGATGGGATCGCCCAGGTCTACGGCCTGCAGAAGGCCCAGTCGCTCGAGTTGCTCGAGTTCCAGAACGGGGTGCAGGGGGTCGCCTTCAACCTCGAGGAGGACTCGGTGGGCGCCATCATCCTCGGCCCCTTCGAGGAGATCCGGGAAGGCGATGAGGTTCGGACGACCGGCCGCATCATGGAGGTCCCGGTCGGCGAGGCCATGGTGGGACGGGTCGTCAATCCGCTGGGCAAGCCGATCGATGGCAAGGGCTCGATCGAAGCCAAGGAGTTCAGTCCGGTCGAGAAGGTGGCGCCCGGTGTCATCACGCGGCAGCTGGTCGACACCCCGCTCCAGACCGGGATCAAGGCGATCGACTCGATGATCCCGATCGGTCGCGGCCAGCGCGAGCTGATCATCGGCGATGGCCAGACCGGCAAGACGGCGATCGCGCTCGACACCATCATCAACCAGAAAGGCCAAGACGTCATCTGCATCTACGTGGCGATCGGTCAGCGCGCCGCGACCGTGGCCCAGGTGGCCGCCACGCTCGAGAAGTACGGAGCGATGGACTACACGATCGTGGTGGCCGCGACCGCCAGCGATCCCGCCCCGCTCTGGTACATCGCCCCCTATGCGGGCTGCTCCATGGGCGAGTACTTCCGGGACAAGGGCCAGGACGCCCTGCTCGTCTACGACGACCTCTCCAAGCACGCCTGGGCCTACCGGCAGATCTCCCTCCTGCTGCGCCGTCCGCCGGGCCGTGAGGCCTATCCGGGCGACGTCTTCTACCTGCACTCGCGGCTGCTCGAACGCGCCGCCCGCATGAGCAAGGAGCAAGGCGGCGGCTCGCTCACCGCGCTTCCCATCATCGAGACACTGGCCGCCGACATCTCCGCCTACATCCCGACCAACGTCATCTCGATCACCGACGGACAGATCTACCTCTTGCGCGACCTGTTCAACGCCGGAGTCCGGCCCGCGATCTCGACCGGACTGTCGGTGTCCCGCGTCGGAAGTGCGGCCCAGATCAAGGCGATGAGCCGGGTGGCCGGCCGTCTCCGGCTCGACATGAGCCAGTACAACGATCTCGCCGCCTTCGCCCAGTTCGCCTCCGACCTCGACAAGCGCACCCGCGACCAGATCGAGCGCGGCAAGCGGATGACCGAGCTGCTCAAGCAGGGCCAGTACGAGCCGATGCCGATCGCGCGCCAGGTGATCGTGCTGTTCGCGGGGACGAACGGGTACGTCGACGACGTCCCGGTCGAGCGCGTCCGGATCTTCGAGCGCGACCTGCTCCGCTTCCTGGACGGCTCGCACCCCGAGATCGAGCAGGCGATCGCCAAGGAGAAGGTGATCTCGGAGCAGATGGACAAGGCGCTCCGGGCAGCGATCGAGGAGTTCCGCCGGGGGAGCCAGCTCGTCGAGAAAGGGGAAGCGAAGACGGCCGTGCCGGCGCCCCAGGGGCCGCTGCAGAAGGCCCGTCAGAAGGTCGAAGTCCAGGTGCCGGCCGAAGCGGCCAGTCCGACCAAGCCCCAGAGGCCGGCCTAGCCCTCCATGGCCACCCTCGCCGACATCCGCCGCCGGATCGCCAGCATGAAGAACACGCAGCAGATCACGCGCGCCATGCAGGCGGTGGCGGCCTCCAAGCTGCGCCGGGCCCAGGCCCGGGCGGATGCGGCGCGGCCATACGCCCAGCGGATGGAGGAGGTCCTGATCGAGGTGGCGGCGCGCTCGTCCGGCCGGCACCCGTTCCTCAACCGGCGCGAGGTGAAGAAGCGGTTGCTCATCCTGGTCACGGCGGATCGTGGCCTGGCCGGGGCGCTCAACGTGAACATCCAGCGCGCCGCGCTCCAGTACTTGCGCCAGGGCCCTCCGACCGTGCTCGATACGATCGGCCGCAAGGGCCGGGACTTCTTCCGGCGGCTGGGGGTTCCGATCGTGGCCGAGGTTTCGCAGGTGGGCGACCGGCCCGAGCTGCGCACGATCCTGCCCGTCATCACGGTCGCCATGGACGAGTACCTCGCCGGCAACGTGGATGAGGTCGCGCTCGCCTATACGAAGTTCGTGTCGATGACGCGGCTCAATCCCACGATCACGACCCTGATTCCGGTGACGGTCCCGGAGCGGAAGAGCGAGGGGCCGCACACCGATTACGAGTACGAGCCGGAGCCCGAGGAGGTGCTCACCCGGTTGCTGCCCCGCTACGTCGAGGCGCAGGTGTACGCGGCGGTGCTCGACAATCTCGCCGCTTTCTACAGCGCTCAGATGATCGCGATGCGCAATGCCACCGAAAACGCCGGTGAGCTGATCCAGGACCTGACCCTGCTGCGCAACAAGGTGCGGCAGGCGACGATCACGAAAGAGCTGATGGAAATCGTTGGCGGCGCCGAGGCGCTCGCTGCAGGAGGGTAATCGAAATCATGGCTGTTGCCGAGAGAGCCACCACGAAGCAGGCGTCGAAGAAAGCCCGGCTCGGACGTGTCGCCCAGGTCATCGGACCGGTGGTCGATGTCGCCTTCGAGTCCGAGGACCTGCCCGAAATCAATCATGCGCTCGAGATCGACCGGGAGGGCGGCCGGCTCGTGCTCGAGGTCCAGCAGCACCGCGGCAACAACGTGGTGCGAACGATCGCGATGCAGTCCACCGACGGGCTCGCACGCGGCACCGAGGTCAGAGACACCGGTCAGCCGATCACCGTGCCGGTGGGGAAGGGCGTCCTGGGACGCATGATGAACGTGATCGGAGAGCCGATCGACGGCAAGGGCGAGATCACGTCCGAGGTGCGCCTGCCGATCCATCGTTTGGCCCCGCCGGTCAGTGAACAGGAGACGGGGACGAGCATCCTGGAGACCGGGATCAAGGTCATCGATCTGGTCTGCACGTTCGCCAAGGGAAGCAAGATCGGCCTCTTCGGCGGCGCGGGCGTGGGCAAGACGGTCATTGTCATGGAACTGATCCGCAACATCGCCCAGGAGCACGGCGGCTCGAGCGTCTTTGCGGGCGTCGGCGAGCGGACCCGGGAGGGCAACAGCCTGTGGCTCGAGATGAACGAATCGGGCGTCATCGACAAGACGGCGCTCGTCTTCGGCCAGATGAACGAGCCGCCTGGGGCGCGGGCCCGGGTCGCGCTGACCGGCCTGACGCTTGCTGAGTACTTCCGCGACCAGGAGGGCGCCGACGTGCTGCTCTTCATCGACAACGTGTTCCGCTACACGCTGGCCGGAAGCGAGGTCTCCGCGCTGCTAGGCCGGATGCCGTCCGCGGTCGGCTACCAGCCGACGCTCGCCACCGAGATGGGCGATTTGCAGGAGCGCATCACCTCGACGAAGAAGGGATCGATCACGTCGGTGCAGGCGGTCTTCGTCCCCGCGGACGATTACACCGATCCCGCGATCGCGACCACCTTCGCCCACCTGGGCGCGACGGTCAGCCTGTCCCGCGCGATCGTCGAGCGCGGCATCTATCCGGCCGTTGATCCGCTGGACTCGTTCTCGCGCATCCTGGCGCCCGAGGTCGTGGGCGACGAACATTACCGGGTGGCGCGTGGCGTCCAGGAAGTGCTTCAGCGCAACAAGGAGCTGCAGGACATCATTGCGATCCTCGGCCCCGATGAGCTGTCCGAAGACGACAAGCTGATCGTCGCGCGAGCCCGCAAGATCGAGCGGTTCCTGTCGCAGCCGTTCTTCGTGGCCGAGGTGTTCACGAACCGCCCCGGCAAGTACGTGCCCTTGAAGGAGACGATCCGCGGATTCGGCGAAATCCTCGACGGCAAGCACGACGATCTGCCTGAGCAAGCGTTCTACATGGTCGGGACCATCGAGGAAGCGGTCGAGGCAGCCAAGAAATCCGGCTAGATGGCGAAACTGCACGTCGACATCGTCACGGTCGAGGGGCGTCGCTATGAGGGCGACGCGGATTTCGTGCTCGCCCCCGGGTCAGAGGGCGAGCTCGGCGTTCTGCCGCGGCACATCCCGCTCCTGACCCCCCTCGCGGCCGGCACCATCAAGGTTCGCAATGACGGGGAGGAGTTGTTCTTCTTCGTCTCCGGCGGATTCCTCGAGGTGCTGCCCGAGCGGGTGACGGTGCTGGCGGACGCCGCCGAACGGGCGGAGGACATCGATGAAGCCCGAGCCGAGGAGGCTCGCCGTCGGGCTGCCAGCATGCTGCAGCAGCAGCTCTCCGATACGGATGTCGCCGCCGCCTCCGCCGCCCTGGCCCGCGCCGAGGCTCGCCTGCGGCTGGCCGAGCTCCGCCGCCGCCGCCGCACCTAGAAGCCAGGGCGCCTCCCCGTCGTGAAGCCGCACCGCTGGTAAGCTAGCGCGCAGTGGCCCAGCTCCTGATCGAGGGGGGATCACGCCTCAGCGGGCGCCTTCAGACCAGCGGTTCGAAGAATGCCGTCCTTCCGATCCTGGCGGCATGCCTGCTGACCGACGAGGAGTGCCGGCTGAAGAACGTCCCTCGCATCGAGGACGTCGTCACCATGGCGAACCTGCTGAGCGGCATGGGCGTCCAGATTCGCTGGCTGGACGGGCACCAGCTCTCCGTCGACGCCTCCCAGCTCGGGCGGGCGGAGGTGCTCGCCGGGCTGGCCACGAAGATGCGGGCCTCCTTCCTGCTCATGGGTCCGCTGCTGGCGCGCCGGGGTGAAGCCCGGGTCGCGAAACCCGGGGGCGATGACATCGGGATGCGCCGGGTCGAGCAGCACGTGCACGGCCTCCGCCTGATGGGCGCGAGCGTGGAGCTGGAGGACGGCCAGTACGTGGCGCGGGCCGACGGCCTGCAGGGGGCCACCATCCACCTCGACATGCCGACCGTGACCGGCACCGAGAACCTCATGATGGCCGCCGCCATGGCTGATGGCGTGACCACGATCCACAACGCCGCGCGCGAGCCCCACGTCGTCGACCTGGCCTACTTCCTGGGGCGCATGGGCGCCCGGATCCGCGGCATCGGCACCGATATTCTCCAGATCGAGGGCGTTCCCGAGCTCAGCGGGGCGACCCACCGGGTCATCCCGGACAACGTCGAAGCGGGCACCTACGCGATCGCGGCGGCGGCCACCGGTGGCGAGGTGCTGCTCGAGGAGCTGGAGCCGCAGGACCTTCGGGCGCTCATCCTCAAGCTGAGGGCCGCCGGGGTCGACGTGGTCGAGCAGGGTCACAGTCTCGCGGTTCGCCGGAGCGGCGACCTCCGGCCGGTCGACGTGACGACCTGGCCGCACCCCGGCTTTCCGACCGATCTCCAGGCGCCCTTCGTGAGCCTGATGACCCAGGCACAGGGCCGCTGCGTGGTTTCGGAGGCCGTCTTCGAGAACCGCTTCCAGCACGTCAAGGAACTCAACCGCCTCGGTGCGGACATCGTGGTCGAAGGCCGCAGCGCCATCGTCTCGGGGCCCGCCGCCCTGCGCGGGGCGCGCGTGGCTGCCCCCGACATCCGCTCAGGAGCGGCGCTGGTGGTCGCCGCTCTGTGCGCGAGCGGGACGACCACGATCGACAACGTCTTCCACCTCGACCGTGGCTACGAAGACATCGAGCGCAAGCTGCGATCCCTCGGCGCCCGGATTCACCGGGAGGCGGATCGTCACGACGGCGAGCGGCCGGATCTCTCGAAAGTCGTCGGCGACTGAGCCTCAGGTGCTCTCGAAAAAGATTGGCATCGACCTCGGCACTGCCGCCGTGACCGTCTACGTCAAGGGCGAGGGCATCGTCTTCCGCGAGCCTTCGGTGGTCGCCACGGACGACGCCGGCACCCGGGTGGTCGCGGTGGGTGCGGCGGCGTCGGAGCTGGCCGGCCGGGCGCCCGCCCCGAAGGTCGTGCGCGCAGTGTCCAGGGGCGCGGTCGTCGACTACCGGGGCGCCGGGGCGATGCTCCAGCACATCCTGCTGCGCGTATGCGGTCGGCAGCGAATCTTTCGCCCGGACGTCATGCTGGCCGTCCCGTCCACGGTTGGCGGGGTCGAGCGCCGGTTGGTCCTCGAGGCGACCATGCAGGCTGGCGCCAAGACGGCGTACCTGATCGAGAAGCCGCTGGCGGCCGCGATCGGAGCCGGCATTGCGATCGGATCGACCGACGGCATCGCGATCTGTGACCTCGGGGCGGGCTCCATCGAGGCCGCCGTCATCGCGCACGGCGAGATGGTGACCTCGACCGCGCTGCCGGTTGGAGGCGACCGCCTGGATGAGGCCATCGTCGAGCGCGTCCGGCAGCGGCACGATGTGATCATCACCCGCGGCGATGCCGAGCGGCTGAAGATCGAGCTCGGGCAGGCGGGGGCGCCGGCCGGCGCCGGCTCAGCGCCGGTTCCTGGCCGAGATGCCTCGGGAGGAGAGGCTGAGGTTCGGGTCGACGCCGAGGACGTGCGCGCGGCGATCGCGCCGGTGCTCGAAGAGATCGCCCAGGGGCTGCAGGCGATGCTCGATGGCCTGCCGCCCGCTCTGCTCGGACCGGTCCGGCGCAACGGTCTCGTGCTCACCGGCGGGTCGGCGCAGCTGCAGGGGCTCGACCGCTTCCTCGCGCAGCGGCTCAACCTCCCCACTCGGGCCGCGCGCAACCCCCAGGCCTGTGTGGCGACCGGCACCGGGCTCGCGCTGGAGAACCTCCAGCTGATCCGCCGAGGCCAGCACTACATCACGTGAGGGGCGGCGTCGGGGGGTCGCGTCCGGCGCGCAGCCGCCTGAAGGTCGGCATCGACGCACGGGAGTTGAGTCCCGCGTCGCTGACCGGCGTGTCCCGCTACGTGCGCTGCCTGACCGAGGCGCTCGCCCGCCTGCCCGACCTCGATCTCCGTCTGATCCAGGACCCCGGGCCCCGGCTGCTCGGCCCGCACCTGCTGATGCCGCTGCGCTGGCGACGGGCCGGGGTCGACGTGCTGCACGGGCCGGCGAACGGGCTCCCCCTGGTTCGGTTTGGCATTCCGGGCGTGGTGACGATCCACGATGTCGCGATCTACGACCATCCCGAGTGGTTTGTGGGGCGGCAGTGGCTGTCCACCCGGGTGCTGGTCCCGCGGGCGGCGGCCCGCGCGGCGATCGTCATCTGCCCCTCGCAGGCAACCCGGCGCGGCGTGATCCGTCACCTGCACGTGCCCGAGGACCGATGTCGCGTCATCCCGCACGGCGTGGAGGCGGCCTTCTCGATGCCGCTGGAGGCTCGTCGCCTCGAGGCGCTGCGCGCCGATCTCGGACTGCCGCCCCACTATGCCCTGATGGTCGGGACGGTGCAGCCGCGCAAGAACGTGCTGGCGACCCTTAGGGCGCTGGCGAGCATCCCGTCGCCCGAGCGCGTGCCGCTCGTCATCGTCGGCGCGCTGGGCTGGAAATACGAGCCCGTGATCGCCGCGGTCCAGGATCTCGGCCTCCAGGGGCAGGTTCGCTTTCTGGGTCCGCTCGCGATGGCCCAGCTCCCCGGCGTGTACCAGCTCGCGGATGTGCTCGCGTTCCCCTCCTACGACGAGGGTTTCGGCCTGCCCGTCCTCGAGGCCTTCGCCGCCGGGGTCCCCGTGGTGGCCGGCCGCCGGGGCGCCATCCCCGAAGTGGCGGAAGGCGCGGCGATCCTGGTCGAGCCGGACGACCACGAGGCGCTCGCGCAGGCGCTGCTCGAGCTTGGTCGCGACCCGGCGCTACGGGAACGGCTCGTCACCGCCGGTCGGGAGCGCGTCCACTCCTTCACCTGGGACGCCTGCGCGCGCGCACACGCGGACGCCTACCGCGCCGCGGCCCGCTGATCGCGGGCTTCCTCCAGGACCCGCCAGGTCGCGGCGGCCGCGTCCGCCCAGGAAAACCGCGCGCTCCAGATCCGGCCGGCCGCGATCAGCCGCTGCCGCTCCGTCTCGTCCTCGTCCAGACGGCGCATGGCGGCGATCCATCCGGGGCCGTCGGCGGGGTCCAGCAGGAGGCCAGCGCTGTCGACGATCTCCGGCAGGGCGCCGGCTGTAGACGCGATCACTGCGGTGCCGCAGCGCATCGCTTCCAGCGCGGGGAAGCCGAAGCCCTCGAAGCGCGAAGGCAGGACCAGCGCGATCGCACCCGCGTAGAGCGCGGGTAGGTCCTGCGGCGGCACATAGGACAGCGCGCGAACGCCGTCCTCGGCTGCAGGCGGGTGACCGGGCCCGGCCAGCACCAGCCCGGCCCGCATCCCATCGTGTCGGGCCTGGACGAAGGATCGCCGCAAGAACGGCAGGTTCTTGCGCGGGTGGTTCCGTCCGAGGTACAGAAAGTAGCGGGCCGGCAGCGCATATGCCTCGCGCACGCGCGCCACCTCGGCAGCAGCCGGCTCGCGCAGCGCCGGGTCGACCCCGGAGTGGATCACCGTCACACGGCTCGCCTCGACTCCGTAGCGGCGCTGCAGGTCGTCGGCGGTTGCCTGGGAAACGGCGATCAGCCGACGGGCGCGCCGCGCCATCCACCGGGTGGTCAGCTCGAGGTAGAGCCAGTCGGCCGGTCGGTAGGCCCGGGCATCGTAGCGGTGCCCGACGTCGTGAATGGTGGCCACCCCCGGCGCTCGCAGGACGAAGGGAAGCACGTGACTCGGGACGAAGACGACGTCGGGCCGGTCGCGCGCGATCGCCCGGGCAAATCGCCAGTGGGTCCAAAGCCGGGGAAAGGGGATCGGCCGCCACTCCACGTCGCCAAGCAGCCAGGCCGGGGCCACCGGCGCATTCACGTATCCGCGGAGGATCCGATCACCGCGCGAGCGGGCGAGCGCCTCGAGGATCGCACGCGCATAGACCTCGGTGCCGGTGCGCTGCGGCCGCAGCGCCGGCGCGGCGTCGACTGCGACGATCACGGGCCGGGAACTGCGCGGAATGGCGCGGCCCCTCTGCTAGCATCTCCGGCGTGCTGGACGCGCGCACGCTGGATGGGGTCGGCATCGACCTGCTCTTCGCGGCGCCGCCCTTCACCGGGCTCGAGCATCATGCGCTGCACATCTTGCGGGGCCTCAACGACGTCGACACGCACGTGGACGTCTTCGTGCAGGAGGACGTGGCGCCGGCGATTGCGGAAGCGGCCGAGGGCCACCGGCTGATTCCCTTTCCCCGCGTGCCCCGGGCGCTGCGACTCGGGCGCGAGCAGTGGGCGATACCCTGGAGGTTCGGCGTGCACCCGCGATCCTACCGTCTGCTCCACGGCGTGATCGGCGTGGCGCCCTTGCTGCTGGACCTGCCGCTCGTGCTCACGGTCCCCGACCTGACCTATCGTGCCACCCCCCAGCAGCTCCATCCCCGCGCGCGCTGGTACTTCGCCACGCTGGTCCCGCGCAGCATCCGGCGCGCTCGCCGCGTCATGGTCTCGTCGGAGGCGGTCCGGCGTGAGGTCATCGACGTGTACCATATCGCGCCGGACCGGGTGGTTCGCGTGCCGCTCTGCGCGGATGCGATCTTCCATCCCCAGCCGCCCGAGGTCGTGGTCGACGTGCGCAAGCGGTACGGCCTCCCGGAGCGATACGTCCTGTACGTCGGCACGATCGATCCCCGCAAGGATCTCGCCCGCCTTCGCGCGGCCTACGATTTGCTTCCCCCCGACCTCTCCGATGCGGCGCTCGTCATCGCCGGGCGGACGGCGCACGGCGCCGAGCGATTGGCCCGCGAGCTGCGTCGGGGAAGCAAACACGGTCATGTGCTGACGATCGGTTACGTGCCCCGCGAGTCGCTTCCGGCGCTCTACGCCGGCGCGGCCGTCTTCGTGTATCCGTCCCGCTACGAGGGGTTCGGGCTCCCGGTGCTGGAGGCGATGGCGTGCGGCGCCCCGGTGATCGTCTCCGGGGCGGACGCCCTCCGTGAGCTGGTCGCAGACGCCGGCGTGGTGGTGTCGTCGCCTGAGGTCGAGGCCCTGACCCAGGCCGTCGAGCGCGTGCTGCGTTTCGACGACGAACGCAAAGACCTCCAGCAGCGCGCCCTCGTGCGAGCCTCGCAGTTCTCCGCGCGGCGCCTCGGCGAGCAGACCGCCGCGGTCTACCGCCAGGCCCTCTCCGCGTGAGCCGCCTCCGGATCCTGGGCGTCCCGGTCGACCCGGTCACCGAATCGGAAGCCGTCCTGTGGGTCAAGGCTGCGATCGCGCACGGACCACCCCGCCAGGTGGTGACCGTCAATCCCGAGTTCGTCATGCGGGCCCAGGTCGATCCGCCGTTTCGGGCGGTGCTCGAAGGTGCCGGCCTCGCCATCCCGGACGGGGCCGGCCTGCTGTGGGCGGCCCGGCACCGTGGACAGCGGATCCCGGAGCGGGTCGCCGGGGTCGACCTGGTGCGCGCCCTTGCCCGCGAGGGCGCCGCGTCCGGCTGGCGGTTCTTCTTGCTTGGGGCGGGCCCCGGCGTCGCCGCCGCGGCGGCCGCCGCGCTCCGTCGGGACTCCCCGGCGCTGGTCGTGACCGGCACGCTCTCGGGCTCGCCTCAGCCGGCCGAGGACGAGGCCACGGCCGCGGCCGTTCGGGCGGCCGGCTGCGACCTGCTGCTGGTCGCCTTCGGCGCCCCAACCCAGGACCTGTGGATCGCACGCAACCTGGACCGGACGGGGGCCCGGGTCGCGATCGGTGTGGGCGGGGCCTTCGATTTCCTCTCCGGGCAGACCCACCGGGCGCCGGCCTGGATGCGTGAACGCGGGCTGGAATGGCTGCATCGCCTCGCCCGCGAGCCCTGGCGATGGCGGCGGATGCTGGCCCTGCCCCGGTTCGTCTACCGGGTGCTGCGCGAGGCCTGATGGCGCGGGTCGACCTGCATCTGCACACGGAGTACTCGCCGGACTCGGTCAGCGGGCTCCAGGCGGTCGACCGGCGGGCCCAGCGGGTCGGCCTGACCCACCTGGCGGTCACCGACCACAACACGATCGCCGGGGCGCTCCGAATGAAGGAAGTCGCAAGCCTGCCCGTTATAGTCGGCGAGGAGATCATGACCGCCCGTGGCGAGATGATCGGGCTCTTCCTCAGTGAGCTGGTGCCGCCGGGAATGTCTCCCCACAAGACGGCCGAGATGATCCACCAGCAAGGAGGCCTCGTGTACGTGCCGCACCCGTTAGATCCCCTCCGGCACGGACTTGGCGAAGCCGGCGTTCGCGAGCTCGGACCCGCGATCGACGTGATCGAGGTCTTCAACGCGCGCTGTGTCCGCGCCTCCTCCAACGCGGCCGCCGCCCGGCTGGCCGATCTGCTGCCGGTCGCCCGGTCGGCGGCCAGCGACGCCCACAGCCTCTTCGAGATCGGCCGGAGTTACGTCGAAGGGCCGGATTTTTCGGATGCCCCGGGCCTGAAACGCTGCCTGCAGCAGGGTCTCATGCATGCCCGCAGGTCACCCGCGGCGATCCACCTGCTCAGCCGCTACGCGGCCATCCGTCACCGCCTGCGTTCCGCCGGGCCTCCGTGATCGCGACCGCGTCCTCGATGATCCGGGGGTTCGACAGCGGTCGTCTGCTCAGGCTGCTCCTGTTCTGTGCGCTGTTCAGCCTTGCGGTGCTGCCGCCAACCGATCCGGACCTGTTCTGGCACCTCGCCAACGGGCAGCTGCTGCTCCAGCTGCACGGCTGGCCGACCACCGACCTGTACTCCTTCTCCGCGACCGGGCATCCCTGGGTGATGCACGAATGGCTCGCCGACCTGTTCATGTACGGCATCGTCAGGCTGGGCGGGCTGTCCCTGCTGGTGGTCGTCTTCGCGGGCCTGACCACGGTCGCGGGCGTTTGCCTCTATCGCCTGCTCCGGAGCGTCGGCCTGCATCCGACCGCCGCGGTGGTCGTGACGCTGGTCGGCGCGCTTGCCTCCTCTACCACCTGGGGCGCGCGGCCGCAGGTGTTCAACCTGGTGCTGGCCGGCCTCCTCCTGCTCGGTCTTCGGGCGGTCAGGGTCTCACGCCTGCCCGCGTTCTGGATCGCGCCCTACCTGTGGCTGTGGGCCAATCTCCACTCCGGGTTCCTGGTCGGCGTCGCGCTTGCGGCGCTCTTCTGCGCGGGCGAGGGTTGGGATGCCTGGCGCGCGGCGGATCCGGAGCGGCTGCGCGCCACCTTCCGGCCGGCGATCGCAACCGGTGCCGGGCTGCTGCTCTCACTCGTCAATCCCTACGGCGTCCAGACGCTGCTGTTTCCGCTCGGGACGCTGACCTCGCCGCTGATCCAGGCGAACATCCAGGAGTGGGCCTCCCCCAACTTCCAGACGTTGCCCGGATACCTGCTCGAGGCGCTGCTCTTCCTCATGCTCGCCGGGCTCGCCACGCGGGCGGTGCGCGCCCGGACGAGCGAGTGGTTGTGGGCGCTCGCGCTCCTCTTCCTGGCCCTGTCGTCGCAGCGCCATGTCCCCCTGTTCGTGCTCGCCGCAGCGCCGCTCTACGGACGCTGCGCGCAAGCCGTGCTGGCGCGGCTTGCGGCATGGACGCCGCGCCAGGCTGCCCTGCCTGCCGAGCGGGTCGCCTTCCTGCCCCGGGCGATTGCCTCGCGGCGGCCGACGCTGGCCGTGGGGATCCTGAACGTCTCACTCCTGCTGGCCGTGGGGACGGGCATGATCGTGGATCGCGCGCTTCCCAGCATCCGGCCGGCGAGCCAGCAGGCTGCGATCGACGCCGTGTTCCCGGTCGAGACCGCGCAGGCGCTGATCGCGCTCCAGCGCCCGGTCCGCGTCTTCAACGCCTACGACTGGGGCGGCTACCTGATCGGCGCCGGCCGATCCGCGGGCGTGCGCGTGTTCATCGACGGCCGCGTCGAGGTCTACGGCCCGGCGGTCTTCCAGGACTACCTCGCGGTCAACAACCTGGCCCCGAGCTGGCGGCAGGTCCTCGATCGCTACCAGCCGGACGCCGTCCTGTTTCCCACCGGCCATCCGCTCACGACCCTGCTCAGCCAGGACCCGACCTGGCGCAAGCAGGCGCAGGATCGCGTGGCGACCCTGTTCGTGCGCGCCGGGGCGCCCTGATGGCGGGCGTGCGGGCGGTCCGGGTCAGCGCCGTTCTACCCGCCTTCAACGAGGAAGCGAACCTCGCCCAGTCGGTTGCCCGCACGGTCGCGGCGCTGTCCGAGACCACCTCCGCGCACGAGGTCGTCGTCGTCGACGACGGCAGCCGCGACGGGACGGCCGAGCTGCTGGCCGCCCTCGAGGGGCGGCACCCGACGCTCCGGGTGGTGACCCATCCGCAGAACCGTGGCTACGGAGCGGCGCTCCGGTCAGGCTTCGCGGCGGCCCGCTACGAGTGGATCTTCATGATGGATGCGGACAACCAGTTCGATCCCAACGAGATCGGCATGCTGCTCGCGTACACGGCGGAAGCGGACATCGTGGCCGGGTTCCGGCGGGAGCGGAAGGACCCGATGGTGAGACGGCTGAACGCGCTCGCCTTCTTCACCCTGGTCCGCCTGCTCTTCGGCCGGCTGGTGCGGGACGTCAACTGCGCCTTCAAGCTGATGCGCCGGGAGCTGCTCGCCGGCCTCGATCTCCAGTCGAACGGCGCGTTGATCAACACCGAGATCCTGGTGCTCGGTCGCCGGCGCAGGGCCCGCATCCAGGAGGTCGCCGTTCACCATTTTCCGCGGGAGAGCGGCAAGCAGACCGGTGCGAACCCGCGCGTCGTCCTGCGCGCCTTCGCCGAGCTGGTCGCGTTTCGCCGCCGGGTGGGCAGGGCATGACGCCCGACCTGTCGATCGTGATCCCGGCCTACAACGAAGCCCAACGCCTGCCGGCGACGCTCGACAAGATCGAGCGTTATCTCGGTGAGCACCGTCTCGACGCGGAGGTGCTCGTGGTCGACGACGGCAGCCAGGATGGCACGGCCGCGATCGTGCGCGAACGGGCCGGGCGCTGGGGCGCGCTGCGGCTGGTCTCGGCGGACCGCAATCGGGGCAAGGGGGCCGCCGTGCGGCTGGGGATGGCGGCGGCGCACGGACGCTTCCGGGTCTTCACGGACGCCGATCTGAGCGTCCCGATCGACGACCTGGAGCGCGTGCTCGGCCCGCTGCGCAACGGGACGGGAGTCGCGATCGCCTCCCGGGCGCTCCCGGACTCGGACGTCCAACTCCATCAGTCCTGGCATCGGGAGCTGATGGGCAAGGTGTTCAACCGGATCGTGCGAATCTTCGTCCTGGGCGGAATCGGCGATACCCAATGCGGCTTCAAGGGGTTCACGGCGGAGGCGGCGGAGCGCGTCTTCGCTCCACTCCAGACCGACGGATTTGGCTTCGACGTCGAGGTCCTCTACCGGGCCCGTCAGGCGGGATACAAGATCGCCGAGGTGCCGACCCGGTGGGTGAACTCGCCTCAGACGAAGGTGCGGCCGCTGCTCGGCCTCAAGGCCTTCCTGGAGGTCATGGCAATCCCGGGGCGGGTTCGCAAGCACCCCTCCTGATCGCGGCGGGGGCTCAGGGCTGGCAGTCGCGGTCCTGCGGCAGGAGCCGGAGGCGGAGCAGGACGTAGGGCGAGAGCTCGAGACGAGATACGGTGTGAGCCGTAAGCCAGTCGTCGAGCCATGACGATCCCGGCCGCGAGCTCGCGTTCCACGGTTCACCCACGGTGTTCGGGCCGAGCACGGCCAGCGTCGTGCCCGAGCGGGCGAGCTGGCAGGTGATCGCCCGCTGGACCCGGTCCAGCGTGGTCAGCCCCGGCTCGTATTCCTCGTAGCGCGTCCCCGGATGGCGGCCGGCCAGGAAGTACAGCATCGCGTCGTTGAAGACGACCCGGTCGTTGTGCTGGAGGCCGACGAAGATCGGCTGGCCCGGCGCGGCGGCGCCATCGATGGTGCGCACGACCGAGGCCAGATCCGCCGCCGGGATCCAGGCTCTCGCGCCCACCAGCGCGGCACGGGGGATGACCGCCGTGGGGTCCGACGGCCGGGCCAGGTCGCGAGCCGCCAGCGCCACGATCGCGCCGCAGAAGAGCGCGACCCCGATCGCGGAGACGGCCAGGTCGGCCCGCCGGGGCGGGCGGCCCCCGAGCCGCTGCCCGATGAGGACCGCGAGCAGGACGGCCGTGAGCGGCCAGGCTCCGATCGCATGCGGGGCATCGGCCCGGGCCAGCACCCAGTCGAACACGAGGACCGCGGAGAGGAGCGGCGCGAGCAGCCGGGCCGCCTCGACCGGGCTGCGCCGGCGCCGCAGCGCCCGGACGCCGCTCCACACCCAGACGAGGGCGAAACCGCCGCTGAAGGCGAGCACCGCGGCCGCGTCTGGGCCCTGCCCCAGCGGAATGTGCCGGCCCTGCGGGTAGAGGGTCAGCGTGTGGACGACCAGGATGTCGTACACCGTCGACCAGGAGGCGGTGACCACGACCGGCGTCCAGAGGATCGCGGCGGTCGCCGCCGATGCCAGGAGATAGCCGGCCAGTGCCGGGCGCGCCCCATCCTGCCGCCGGATCGCGAGCAGGCCGAACCCGCTGGCGAGCCCGAGCGCGAGCACCGCCGCGAACTCCGGCCGGGTGAAGGCGGCGAGCCCGGTGAGCGCGCCGCACGCGAGCGGGAGCGCGAGGCCGCGACGGTCCAGGAAGCGGAAGTAGCAGGCGAAGGCGCAGACCCCGATCAGGTCGGCGAGCACCGCGGTCGAGAGCGCGGGGACGGACACGGAGACGAACGCCAGCAAGCCCGTCATCAAGACGCGCATCGGGGACCGCAGGCCCGCGATCCCGGTGAGCCACCAGCTCGCGGCCGTGAACAGGATCGCGACGGCGGCGGCCAGGAGGCGCTCGATCAGCACCTGCATGCCCAGGAGGTGGAAGAGCAGGCCGAGCACCAGCCCGTCAAGCGGGCCGTAGTTCGTCCAGAAATCGCGATAGGGCACCGCGCCGTCGCTGATCAGCATGGCGTTCATGACCGTCAGGCCCTCGTCGTATCGATCGAGCGGGGCGGCGCCGAACCGCAGCACGAGCGCGGCTGCGATCAGCGCCAGGATGACCGCGATGACGATCCGTTGGCGGGCGGGACGGCGGGCTCGGGCTGGTGCAGCCGGCCAGCGCGCCGGATCGGCAGCGGCGGCCACCGATCAGCGGCGCGGCGTCACGCGATAGAGCTGGACGCCACCTCCGTCGTAGATCCGGTCGAGCGACGGTTGCCGCGCCGGGTCGAAGTCCCGGCCCTTGCGTTCGTCGGGTCCCCAGTAGAGCAGGGTGATTCCATTCGCGTGCGCAAACGCGTCGAACTGGGCGGGCGTGGTTGCTGGCTGAAGGATCGCGTTGGCCTGGCGGATCTTCGCGAAGTAATCGAGCGTCTCGCTGTAGTGTCCGACGTACACGCTCACCCCGCTGTCGGCGGGCAGGAAGAGACCAACCTGCGGTGACGAGAGCGCCCGATCGCCCGCCTGGTGGTGGGCGGACAGCCAGGTCATGGCCTGCCACTGTGCGTCCGTGAGGTAGATGTCCGGGAAGGCGCCCGACGCGAAGCGGAGCGCGATCGCCAGCACCAGCACCGAGGAGAAGCAGCAGAGGACCACGAGCAGCCGCCGGGCGAACCGCCGGCGCCGCGGCGGAAGCCGCTCGAGCACGATCCGCAGCCCGACCGCGGCCAGCAGCCCGATCGGCACGTAAACCGCATCCAGCAGGCGCCGCTGGATGTTCGCGATGTTCGGGAGATAGAGGAGCACGATCACGAGCGGGGGCCACACCAGGAGCACGGCCGTGACTCGGTCGCGTCGCCGCCAGCCTGCCACGATCGCGACCGTCGCCGCCGCCAGGGGCAGGCCCAGGCTCAGGAAGAGGCTCAGCGGATCCGGTGCTTGATGCCGCCACTGACTCGCCCAGGCGGCGATCGTGGGATCGCGATACAGGATCCAGGCGTTGTAGGCGAGCAGGGGACCCGGGATCGCGAAGGCCAGCGCCTCGGCGGCCACTGCACCCCAGGCGGGCCGCTGCTGCCAGGTCCAGAGCACGATGCGGGCAGCCAGCCAGACCAGGAAGATGACCGCCACCATCTGGGGATGGATCGCCGCCAGCCCGAGGAGCGCGGCGCCGGTTGCCAGCACGCGGCGCGGGGAGGGCTCCTGCGCGATCGCGCGCAGGCCCAGCACGCTGAAGACGATCAGCGCCGTGGCCCAGGCGAAGTGCGGGATCGCCAGGATCGAGTACCACCCGCTGAGCTCCGGCAGGTGCAGGTCGAGGGCCTGCAGGCGGACGCCGAGCACGCTCGGGTCGCCCAGGGCCTGGACGACGAATCCCAGACCCGAGCCGAGCACGGCGAGCACGGTCCCGAGCCGGCGATCGCCGGCGGGGAGCGCCGACCCAGCCAGTCGATCGATGGCGTAGACCAGCGCGAAGGCGCCCGCGACCGCGGCCACGTGATACATCACGATCAGCGGCAGGTGGAGCAGGGCCGCGATGTGTCCGGCGAGCAGGTAGAAGGCGAACAGGAAGACGCCCGCGTGCGCCTCGCTCGTGTACGGATCGTTCCACGTCCATGATCCTTCGGCGCCCTGGCGCATCTTCGCGAGGTAGGTCGTGGCGTCGTCGGCGATGAAGAAGAAGCCGGCGAAGTGGTGACCCGCCGGTGCGACGGCGTAGGCGAGCCCGTAGGGGATGAGCGAAACCAGCGCCAGGAGGCCGGCGAAGACCAGGGGAAATGGAAGGTGGACGCGCACCCCTGCCCCCGGCGCCGGCCGCGCGTGGATCAGCGGGCGCGCAGCAGCCATGGGCTCAGCAGGAGGAAGGCGAGGGTGGCCAGGAACAGGCTGTTGGCACACAGAAGGACCAACGGATCTCCCGTCTGTGCAGCGCGGAATCCCGGCGCCAGCGGCCCGGGGCCCGGTCGCCAGCGGGCCACGAGATCGACGGCGCCCAGCAGGGCGACGAAGACCGCCGTCTGGGGCCGGGGCCACCCGCGCCGCGCCAGCTCGACGATCACGAGCCAGCACAACGGCAGGATCACGATCAGGTGGTGCTCCCAGGTCACCGACGAGAGCAGCGGCAGCAGGGGAAGGAACGTGAGGGCACGGGTCAACGGATCGTGCCCCCGCAGCGTGATCGCCCAGTAGCCGACAAGGCCGATTCCGAACGCGAGCGCGATCAGCGGCTCGAGCGGCAAGCGGACCCATGGATCGGTGTACGGATTCGCGGTGAACAGGCGGCTCATCACACCGGAGAGCGACTGGTTGCTGTAGAAGGCGCTGCCCCGGGCGAGCTGGGGGACCACGTCGCGAACGTAGGTCAGCGAGTCGGCGGGACGGGCCAGGGCGCCGATCCCGGACAGGATGGCGACGCCGCCGGCGAGGAAGGCGGCCGCGCGCAGGCGTCGCTCGAAGCCGAGCCAGACCAGCGCGAGGACGGGGGTCAGCTTGAGCGCGGTCGCCGCCCCCAGCGCGAGCCCGCCCGTCTCACGCCCGCGGGCCACCGCCACCACGCCGACCGTGGTCAGTGCCAGGACGAGCGCGTTCGCCTGACCCTGGACGCTATCCACCCAGAGTGGATAGAAGGTCAAGGTTGCCGCGACCGCGACGGCAGCGGCGGGCCAGGCAGGCCGGAGGGCGCGCATGACGGCTACGAAGGCCAGGGCGACCGCTATCTGCATGACCACGATCCAGGCCCAGGCCTGGACGCCACCTGGCAGCAGGGCGAACGGGACGGCGAGCAGCGCGAAGACCGGCGGGTAGATGTAGGCAGGGCGCAGGGTCGGGTCCGGGAAGGGATGGTGCAGGAAGGCGGCATAGAGCGGCCGGCCCTGCAGGAGGTCGCCGGCCGCGCCCAGGTAGGTCGTCAGGTCCTGGTGGCTGCCCGCGGCCTGGACCAGCACGACGGCATAGAGCGTGGCGGCGGCCGCGATCAGCGCCGCGAGCGCCGCACGGCGCAGGCGGCCGGCCGGATCGCGCGGCCTTGGGTCCAGTGAGACTGCCGGTCGAGAGGCGGCCATCCGTCGAGCGCTATAACGCCCGGGCGAAGGGGTTTCTCACACTCGCCGTTACACGACTGTCATGGCATCGGCTCGGGCTGGCCGTCCCCGCAGCACGGCTGCGGTGCGTCGGACATGGCGCTAGCCCGGCAGGCGATCAGCCGGGAGCCGGAGCCCTCTCGACCGATCGCGCGACCTGCTGCCATCCGCCGGGCCTGGGGGCTGACCCTGCTCCTGGCCGTGACCATGGCGCCGGTGGGCATCGCCCTGGCGCGGACGCCGGCGGGGCACGTGTTCACCGGGTACGTGGTGATCGCCCGGGACGCCTTCGTCTATCAGGCGTTGTGGCGGGCGGGATGGCATGGGGCGTGGCTCTTCCACCCCCTGTACTCCGGCGAGCCGGAGCCCGGCATCCTCATCTATGCCTGGTATCTCTGGAGCGGGCACGGGCTCGGCTGGCTCCCCGGGCCGCTGCTCTACCACGGCGCCCGGATGGGGGCGATCATCGTGGCGATTGCCGGCATCTGGAAGCTGACCGGGGTGCTCTACCACCCCGTGCTCCTGCGCCGATGGGCGTTCGTCCTGGCCGTCTTCGGGGGCGGCATCGGTCTGCTGCTCGGCCACGCCGCCCACCTCGGCCCGATCGCGCTGCGTCCGACCGAGGTGCTCGTCTCGGGCACGAGCGTGGCCGATGCGATCGCGATGGCCCCGCACGTACCCCTGGCCGCGGCCCTCCTGTGCGGCGTGTTCGTCGCCTGCCTGCGTTTCGCGCGCGACGGCGTCCGCCGCCGGCTGGTGCTGGGTGCGGTGATGGCGCTGGGGTTGGAGCTGATCTACCCACAGCTCTACGCCCTGGCGGTCGCCACCATCCTCGGCTGGGCGGTCGTGCGCCGGCCGCGCCACGCGGCGACCTTCCTCGCGGTCATCATCGCCGCCGGCGCTCCGTATCTCGCGTACCTCGGCCTGGCCCAGCATGCGGATCCCTCGGCCTTCATCGGGGTCGGCGCGACGGCGCAGGTGCCCTTCCATTTCGACGTCGGGGATCCGATCGGGTTCCTCCTGCTTTCTCATCTCGTCGCCAGCGGGCTGATCGGAGTCGCCCTGTATACCCGGCGGATCCGCGGCGACCTCGCTCTGCCGGCGGCCTGGATCGTCGTGATGACCGGGTTCATGTTCCTGCCGGGCTTTCGCACGGTCGTCGGACGGAGTTACCTGGTCAGCTCGATCCCCTTCGGCTTGCTGGCCGCGGCCGGCCTGCTTTCGCTCGCGAGGCGGCTCAGGCCGGGTGCCGGACGCCGCCGGACCGTGATGCTGGCACTGGCCTTCTCCAGCCTGTTCGGCGTCTTCAGCCTGATCCAGCCGTACGCCATCGCCCTGTTCCGCCTCGATCCCAACGCGGAGTATGAGCGTCGTGGGGAAGCCGCCTTGCTCGACTGGCTTCAGCCTCGGAGCAACCCGGCCGACCTGGTCCTGACCACCTACCTCGACGGCATCTTCGTCCCGGCGCAGTCGAACGCCCGGGTCTACGCCGGCCATCCGGACCAGACGGTGGACGTGGGGGCGAAGGCCGGCCTGGCGCAGGCCTTCTTTCAGCAATGGGACATGCAGCAGCGAGACGCCTTCGTGGTCAACAACGGGATCGACTACGTGCTCGCGGGCGATGCCCGGGCCAGCGCCCGGCTGGGCCAGGACGCCCGGCTTCAGGTCGTGGCTGCCTCGGGCGGCGAGACGCTCTACCGGGTCAAGCCGTGAGCCGCGGGCAGCGCTGGAGTCTCGCGCTCGTCACCGGCCTGGCGATCGCCGGGCTCCTGCTCGTCGCCGTTCAGCCGCCGCGCGCCCGGGCGTCCGCAGATTTCACCGTCCTCTACAGCGCCGGCCGTCTCGTGCTCAGCGGGCATGCCGATCGCGTCTACGACCAGGCGTGGCTCGGTCCCGTCATCAGGCGGGTGGCCGGCGGGGTCGCCTTCGACTCGCGACTCCCCTTCAACGAGCCGCTGGCGGCGCTCCTGCCGTTCAGTCTCCTGGCGGCGCTGCCGGCGACCATCGCGCTGCGGGTCTGGCAGGGCATCAGCCTCCTCCTCCTCGTGGCGGCCATCTGGCTGCTGCAGTCGGCGGCGCCGCTCGGCAGACGCGCCACGATGCTGGGCGTGCTTGGCCTGCTGGCCGCGGCCCCGACCTGGTCGACGTTGATCGAAGGGCAGGTCTCGGCCGTGCTCCTGCTGGGCGCGAGCCTGGTCGCCGTCGCGGTGCTGCGCGGGCGGCCTGCTGCGGCGCTGGCCGGGGCGGCACTGCTGGCGATCAAGCCCCAGTACCTGCTGCCCGCGCTTGCCGTCCTGGTCGTCCTGCGGAAGCCGAGGCTGATCGCGGGCGCCCTGCTCGGTGCGGGTGCGGTGCTGATGAGTCCGCTGATGGCCGGGGGCGTGCCGGCGCTCGAAGCCATGATCCGCGCCATGCTGGGCACGGACCAGGTGACACCGGTCCGGCTGAGCGAGAGCTGGGCCGGCTGGCTGGCGGGCGTCCTGCCCGCCCGGTTCGATACGCCGGTCGCGCTCGCCATCATGACGGCCGCCGCGATCGCGATCCTCTGGGTCGGGCCGCGCCTTCGAGGCGAGCCGCTGGCCCTTCTGGCAGTGGCGGGATGGGCCGGGGTGCTGGCCTCACCCCACTGCCTCCCCCACGACCTCGTGCTGCTCGCGGTTCCCGCCTGGTGTGCGGCCGCGCTGCACCGAGAGTCACGCCTGCCGTCGCCACTGCCCGCGCTGGTGCTGTGCGATGCCGCGCTGGTGATCGACGAGCTGGGACCGCCCGTGCTGCTCGCCCCGGCCCTGATGACCGCGGCGCTGATCCTCTACGCGGTCGCCTTCAGGCGGCGGCGGGCCGCGCAGATCCCTGCGCATCGTGGCGCGGCTGCCTGACGCGACGCGCCTCGAGTCGCATCATGGTGAGCAGCAGCGCCCAGAGCACCGCCAGGCCGACGAGCTTGACCGACGTTCCCAGTAACACGCCGACCGTGGTGGCCAGCGAGTGGACGGTATGGTCGGCCGGAAGCGGAAACGAGCGCCGGTCGATCCAGCAGAGCACGTAGCCGGTGAGCGCCCACCAGGCATAGCGAGCGCCTGGCCGCCGGGCGCTGATCCAGGCCATGGCGCAGGCCAGCGGCAGCAGAACGATGACGAGATGGTGCTGCCAGGTCACGCTTGACACCATGAGCAGGGCGGTCACCGTGGCGGCCATGCTGAGCCGCAGCTGCCAGGACTCGGCGCCACCCTGACCGGATTGCCAGAGCGTGACCCCCAGCACCGCCAGGACGGCCAGGGCCACCGCGAGCTTGCCCACGGTGACGGTCGCGCTTCCGAAGGCTGCCGGGTTCAGCTCCACGAAGCGGCTCACCAGCCCGTCGATCGAGGCGTTGTCCCAGTTCGCATTGCCCAGCCCGATGCGCGGCAGCACGACCGTGAAGAACTGCCAGCTGCCGGGCGACGCGACCACCGTGACCGTCGTGATCGCGATCAGCAAGCCGGCGGCGGCGACGGCGATCGAGGTGCGGCGCAGCCGGACGAACAGCGGAATGCAGAAGATCGGGATGACCTTGAGCGAGGCCGCCAGCGCCAGGAACAGGCCCGCCAGCACCCCGCGTCGCCGCAAGGCACCCCACAGCGCCGCCGTCAGCAGGAGGAGCCAGACCGTCGCCACCTGCTGGAACTTGACGTTCACATAGACCGGCATGAAGGCGAGCGCCGCGAGCAGGAAGAGGCGACGCTGGATCGGCGACAGCTCCGGATGGATGCGCAGGAGCAGCCAGAGCGACGCGATGAACGCCCCCTGGATGGCGATCAGCCAGATCCGGCCGGCGGCGACCAGGCCCAGGGGCGTCAGGGGAGCGAGCACGAGGGCGAAGAACGGCGGGTAGATGTAGGCCACGGTCCAGGCCTGCGTGCCCCAGGATCGCTTGAACTCCGCGTAGATGTCCGAGCCGTGGGCGGCCGCCTGCGCGCCCCCGAAGTAGTTGACGAAGTCGAAGCGCAGCGCGGCGGCATCGAGCGTGACCCAGTTGACGACCGAGAAGACCGCGTAGTACGCGACCATCACGGCGAGCAGGCCGGTGATGATGAGGGACTGGAAGCGGGGCTCGTACAGCCGGCGGATTCCCACCCAGTGCCTCACGCCGCGACCGCCTCCCCGGCGCGGCGGCGCTGCCGTGGCCAAATACGGCGGTGCCAGGCGTACAGCAGGAGGGCGACCGGGATCGCCGTGAACCCGTTGAAGAATCCGATCCGCGCGCCCAGGAAATAGAAGAAGGGAAAGACGGCGAACGCCCAGATCGCCGTCTCGAGGAGAGGGTCTCGAAAGCCGTGGAGGTCGGCTTCGAGCAGCACCAGGACGACCGGGGCGAGCAGGACCAGGTCGTACGACTGAACGAACGGCAGGGCGGCGAGCCAGAGGAAGAGCAGGGTCAGGCCGCGGCGGACGCCGGTCGACCGGCGCATCGCCAGGACGCCGTATGCGGTGGCGGCGACCAGGGCGAGCGTGAGCGCCACCGTACGGACGGGGCCGGCGAGCCCGGGGTAGAAGAAGCTCTCCAGCGACGAGATGTCGGGCTGCGGACCCTGGACGGCCTGCCACATGCGGGGGACCTGCAGCGGCCATCCGAAGAAGCCGAGGTGCAGCCACCAGAAGGCGCCGGCGAAGGCGGCGAGGCTTGAGAGCAGGAAGCTGCGGAGCAGGCGGGGCCATTGCGTCGGCTCGAGCAGCATGACGACGACGATCAGCGGGAGGCCGAGGTTCGGCTTGATCCAGCTGAGCGTCAGAAGCGCCCCGGCCCAGCCCGGCCGCCCGCGGGCGCTGAGGGCCCATGCGCCTGCCAGGGCGACGAAGACGATTGCCGACGCCTGCCCCATGAAGACGTTGAGGAAGCCGATGGGGGAGAGGACCACGCAGAGGGCCGCCAGGCGACGGCGCCCCGGGGGCCAGCCCAGCCGGCCGCCGATCAGCAGCACGCCGCCGGCCATCGCGGCCAGCAGGATGAGGTCGAAGATGGCAAAGGCGGCCTGCCAGGGGAGTCCTGTCAGCGGAACGAGCGCGAGCGCGAGCCAGGGGCCTTCGGGGAACGCCAGGAAGTCGTAGTGCGCCGGATCGGCCGGCCGGAGGTGCGCGGGCGCGTTGTAGAGACGGTCCTCGGTCCGGGCGAGCGCGCTCCAGTCGTACGGATTGCCACCCGACGCCACCACGCCCGCGGCCGCATAGAAGACCCGAAAGTCCTGCCCGGCCGTGCTGGAGACGGCGAGCTGCCGGGCGTAGGGGATGGTCAGCACGACCAGGAAGAGCACCAGGAGGCGCATCCGAAACCGGGCGCGCCGCTCGCCGCGGTCGCTCATCCCGAAACGGTCGCGGCGTAGGCCCGGTTGGCCGGGGTGTCGCGCATCATGATGGCTGCCTGGCCGTAGGTGCCGAGCATGAACCATCCCGGATGCCCGGGGGTCGCCGTCTGCTGGCGGAGCGACGTGATCAGGGGGTCGTCCGCCTTGAAGATCACCCAGTTGATGCCGTACCGATCGAGCAGATCGGGCTCCCGCGGGCTGAGATAGATGATGTCCGCGTAGTCCTGGAGCAGCCGGTCACCGGTGACGGCCGCATCCCCGTAGACGAAGACCGGCTGGGTGGGGAACAGGCGGTAGACGAGGTATCCGCCCCAACCGTACTGGTTCAGCATGTGTCCGGGCGCGGGGTGGGCCGCGAGCAGGTTGGCGGCGGCGATCGGGAAGTCCCGCGCCACCAGCTTGCTGTCGGGACGCTCGATGAGCGCGGGCCGGATCGCAATCAGCACGGTGGCCAGCACGCCGAGCAGGACGACCAGGTTCACCGTCAGGGTGAGCGCATTCGCCGGCAAGGGGCGGCGGCGCCGCAGGACGGCGCCCCACCGCTCGAGCGCCTGCTGCGCGAACTCGCTGAGCGGCGGCACGGCCACGATCACGAACAGGGGCAGATGGCGGACGGAATGCAGCGCGAGGCCCAGGCCGGCGAGCAGCAGCAGGAGCTGGCGCAGCTCGATCCGGCGGGCCACCCCCAGTCCCAGCAGCAGGAGGAAGATCATGCCCTCGAAGAACCAGAGTTCGGGCATCTGGAAGTTGGGCGCGAACCATTCCACGATCAGCTTCTGCTGGACGGCGCTCGCCTGGGTCTGCAGCGCGTACGGATAGATCAGCCAGCCGTTGGGGTTGACCACCGCGACGGCCAGGCTGGCCGCCAGCACGACCGCCATCTGGCGCAGGCGGCGCCAGGGCATGGCGTCGGGCCGGCGGGTGAGGAGCTTGAGCGCCTCGGCGACCAGCGCGATGCCGAGGAAGGCGTAGGCGATCGCAAAGCCGGCATGCAGGTTCGCCCAGAGCAGCACGACCGCCGGGAGGAAGAACAGGGCCCGGCTGCGTCCCTCGCAGAAGCGCTGGATCCACAGATAGGTCAGGGCGGCCAGCGTGAAGGTGATCATCTGGATTCGCGGCCCCCAGATCGGATTGGCCGCTGCGACACCCAGGGCGACCGCCAGCGCTGCGATCAGGAAGTTGATCCGGCGATCGATCGAGCGCCAGATAAGCAGAAAGCCCGCCGCCGTACAGAGCCCGAGCACCAGGCTGACCAGCGGCAGGCGGCCGAGGGCGAAGAGGACCGCGAGCGAAACCTCGCTGAGCCACTCGTGCGTGATCCAGCGGTGATCGGCGACCGTGTAGGTGAACAGGTCATAGCGCGGGATCGCGTGGTGGGCGAGCATCCAGTTGCCGGCGGTCACATGCCACCAGAAGTCGGGGTCGGTCAGGGGCTGGATCGCCGGGATCAGGAGGATGAGGAAGATCGCGCTGCTGAACAGCCGGGGGAGCGTGAACCAGCCGGCCAGCCCCTTGAGGGAGGCGGCGCCGGCGGGGGATGCGTGGGGAGGAGCGGCAGCCGGAGTCGCCACGTTAACAGGAGTGTAACGGCCGATCTGCGCCCGGATTGCGACTTTTACAGGACGAACGGAATCAGCCGGCGGGTCCGGGCGGCGTAGGCCGCGTACTCGGGGAAGCTCTTCCGGAGGACGCTCTCCTCGTAGGCGGTGCGGCGCAGCTGGGCGGCGACGAACAGGACGAAGATGACGAGCTGGAACGACGCGTACGAAGGCAGGATCAAGCCCAGGGCGGCGACGATCTCGCCGAGATAGATCGGATGGCGCACCAGGGCGTAGGGTCCGGTGGTCACCAGCCCGCGGGCCTCGGGCACCACGCTGAACCGGTGCCGGAGGTAGCTCACCGAGTAGACGGCCAGGAGCATGCCGCAGCTGAGCAGGATGTCGCTCGTGGCCAGCAGGTAGAGATTGTCCGTGCGTGGGGCCGGCAGCAGCCAGAGGGAATAGAGGACCAGGGTCCCGAACATCGCGGTGGCCACGGCTCCGACCGAGTGGTCCTTCCCGACCGCCCGGCTGCGGACGATGTAGATCGCGAAGAGGAAGCTGAAGAAGAGCAGGGTCAGGATTCGGTTGACCAGGTACATGGTGGTCGCCCGGTCGGTCTGGCCGGCCAGCGCGTGCTGGAGGCCGTCGATGGCGAGGGTGCCCTGGATGTAGATGAGGAGGCCGTATGCGCCAAGCGGCAGCGCCCGTCCAAAAAGGAATTCACTCCGTGTCGGCATCGTGCTCATGACATCAGGCGGAATTCGCGGAAATCCGTGCTAACATATTGACCGCCAAATTGGGATTTGGCGTCCGAGACCGAGCTCCCACCAGCATGAGTGCGACCAGAGCAACGGATGAAGTCTTTGATCCGTTCGCGCTCGTCCAGCAGTCGGTCACCGCTCGGATCCAGACGGTCGAGGCCGACCTGGAGGCCGCCGAGCAGAAGGCCCGTGACCTGGAGGCTGCCCTCGAGCAGGCCCGGGAGCGGGCGGACGAGTCGCGGATCGTCGAAAAGCACCTCCTGAACAACCTCAAGCAATTCTCGCCGGCGGAGGTCCGGACCACGTTCGGCAACATCCTCGAGTCCCAGCTCTCCGTCGAACGGGCGCAGTTCGAGTACGAGGCGCTCGTCGGCCGGCGCGCCGAGCTCAAAGACCAGGTCCAGTTCCTCCGCTCGACCCACCAGATCCTCATGGACCTTCAGCGGATGTACGGGGAGGACGGCGCTCACGCGGCTCCCGCGGAGGCGGGCGACCGGCGGTTCCGGGACGCCTCCCGGCAGGTCTTCCAGATCATCGAAGAGGAGCGGATGCGGATCGCCCGCGACATGCACGACGGGCCGGCCCAGTCAATGGCCAACCTCGTTCTCCAGGCAGAGATCCTGGAGCGCCTGCTCGATCGCAACCCCAAGCAGCTGGTCTCCGAGCTCGCCGAGTTCAAGAACAGTGTGCGCAACGCATTAGAGGAAACGCGCCAGCTGATCTTCGACTTGCGCCCGATGACTCTCGACGACCTCGGCCTGATCCCGACGTTGCGCAAGTTCATCAAGGAATACGGTGACCGTTATGGCCTGGCGACCCGGTTCAACGTGGTCGGCCAGGAGCGGCGGCTGCCGGGCAACATCGAGGGAGTCCTCTTCCGGATCATCCAGGAGGCGCTCACCAACGTGCACAAGCATGCCCGCGCCAAGATGGCCGAGGTGACTATGAGCTTGCAGCCGGCGCGAGTATCGGTCACGATCAAAGACGACGGACAGGGGTTCGACGTGGCCCGCACCGAGGCCAATCTGCACAAGAACAAGAACCTGGGGTTGCTCAGCATGCGCGAGCGCGCCGAGCTGGAAAAGGGCGCGCTCGAAATCCGCAGCCAGCCCGGGCGCGGCACCGAGGTCAAGGTCGAGATCCCACTCGGCAAACGCTGACGACGGACCGACCCGAAGCCGTCCCAGAGCCCCCGCGGGGCGTCGTAAGGCAGGTCGTAACGGGACGGATGCGGCTGTTACACAGTCGTTAAAAAGTCAGTGCCAATCAGTGGCTGGAAGCGCGTTGCTATGGCGTCGGGCCAGTGCGACACTGGGCTCGTCCAAACGCGAGAGGCCCGGAACGATCGGGTCACGCGAAGACTCGCGAAAGGAGGTGAATCGCAAAATGCTGACCAGCTTGTACCTCCGTCTCCGTGAGCTGCTCAACCGTGAGGAAGGGCAGGGCATGGTAGAGTACGCCCTCATTCTCGTCTTGATCGCGGTGGTCGTGATCGTGGTCCTGATCATCCTGGGCAACCAGGTGAAGAACGTGTTCTGCAACATTTCGGGCGGTCTGTCGCAGTAAGCGATCTGCGCAAGCAGAACCATCGAGAGGGTCTCCGTCGGGAGACCCTCTCTCGTTTTTCTCCCGCGCCGGTTGCCCCGCCGGACGGCCCGCCGTCCGGGCGTGGCTCCCAGCGCGGTCGCGGTGGGAGCCCTCTCCGCCGGGCGCCGCGCCCGCCGGAGGAGCGCTCCATCCGCGGCTCGACCGACCAGACGAGGGTGGCTGCGGCTACGGCTCAGACACGAAGGAGGGATTCCCGCGCAAGGAAGCCCTCCTCTTTATGGATACAGCATCCGACAGGAGCGTCACGTCCGCCCGTGGAGACTTGGCGCAAAGATTTCAGGAGGTGAGTTCATTGGCGACGGAGGTCAAGCCGAAGAGCAATCGGATCCTCTTGATCTTTGGCATCTTCCTCGCCGCTCTGGCGTTCGGGCTCAATCTGCTTCTCGCGCGAACTCCAAGTGGCGGCACTAGTTTCGTCGGAGGACCCAAGAACGTTCCCGTCGTGGTGGCTCTCAAGGACATCCCGTCGGCGACCCAGATCACGACCGACATGGTGACGGTCGAGAACTTCAGTACGGACCAGGCGCCGCCCTTCGGCTTCCGCGCCAAGGAAAACGTGCTCGGCAAGTTCGCGAACGTGCCCATCCACCAGGGCCAGGCGCTCTCTGACAACCTGCTCGTCAACCAGTCGACCGACGTCCAGGCGGTCAAGCAGGCCTACCTCGCCATCCCGACCGGCATGGTCGCCATGCAGATTCCGACCGGTGAGCTGGTCGGCGCGGGCGGCTACATCCAGCCCGACGACCGGATCGACATCATCGTGACGTTGGGGAGCACGACCAAGACGGCTTTCTCCAACCTTCATGTGCTGCGCGTCGGCCCCGCCGGGGGTGCGAACACCCGGGGCATTTCCTCGAGCCTGACCGTGCTGGTCACGCTCAAGCAGGCGGAGGACCTCAAGTACCTGATCGACAACACCTCGTACAAGTACGTGCTCGAGTCCGTCAAGGACTACGATGTGCCCGCACCCGATACGGGCGCCGGAACCGACGTCAACTCCTTCAAGGCGACCTACCACCTGCACTAAACTGACGAACGCCGCCCCCGACAATTGTGTTGACAGGCTCCCCGCGAAATCGGAAGATTTCGCGGGGATGCCTCGTTTCTATGAGTACCCGGAGTTCGAAGGAATCGAAACTGCATGGCTGACCTGATCAAGGTCCTGATCGTCGACGACATCCCGAGCACGCTGGACAACCTCCAGAAGCTGCTCTCCTTCGAGCCGGACATCCAGGTGGTGGGCACCGCCCAGAACGGCAAGGAAGGCATCGAACAGGCCCGCAAGCTGAGCCCGGACATCATCCTGATGGACGTCAACATGCCGGTCATGGACGGCATCCAGGCCACCGAGGCGCTGGCCCAGGAGGCCCCCAACGCCCCGGTCATCATCATGTCCGTCCAGGGCGAGCGCGACTACCTGCGCCGGGCCATGCAGTCGGGCGCCCGCGAGTTCCTGATCAAGCCCTTCTCGGGCGACGAGCTGATCGCCAGCATCCGCCGGGTCTTCCAGCTGGAGCAGAAGAAGGAATCCTTCCTGGCCAAGACGGCGGCCCCGGACGGCCAGGCGGAGCTGCCCTCCCCCGCCAAGCCCCCGCGGGGCGCCGAGCAGGGCCAGGTCTTCTTCCTCTATTCGGGCAAGGGCGGGGTGGGCAAGTCGCTGATCGCGGCCAATCTCGCCGTCTCGATGGCCAACGAGACCAAGGCCAAGGTGGCGCTCGTCGACCTCGACCTGCAGTTCGGAGACATCGGCGTGCTCCTCAATCTCGACCACTCGCAGGGGATCACGGACCTGATCGAGAACATCGACCACATGGACCAGGACTTCATCCGGGAGGTCATGGTCGATGGCCCCTTCGGGATCAAGGTCCTGCTCACCCCGATCAGCCCGGAGCTGGCCGACCTGGTGACGGTCGACCACGTCCGCCGCATCTTCTCCGAGCTGCGCAAGATGTTCGACTACATCATCGTCGACAGCAGCTGCCACCTGGGCGAGATCAACCTCGAGGTGCTCGACCACGCCGACAAGGTGGTGGTCGTGACCTCCCTCAGCATCCCGTCGATCAAGAACACGAAGCTGGCGCTCAAGATCTTCGACTCGCTCTCGATCTCGCCGGACCGGGTGGTGCTCCTGCTCAACAAGTCGGACGCGCATTCCGAGTTCAACCGGGAGAGCGTCGAGGCCAACCTCCGCTTCCCGATCGCCGGCCAGATCCCCAACGACCCCAAGCTCGTGATCAACTCGATCAACCGCGGCAATCCCTTCGTGACCACCCATCCCGAGTCGGAGATCAGCCAGCGGGTCCGCGAGCTGGTGGCGAAGCTGATCCCGCCGGCCCCCGCCAAGGAGGCCGAGCCGGCGAAAGCGCGCAAGGGACTGTTCGCCCGCCGTTAGCACCTACAGAGATGTGTTCCGCCGCGACACCGCACCTCCTCGCGCCACGGATAGTGACCGGGTATAGCACGGGCTGTAGCGCCACCCGGGGCGGCCGCTAGCCGTGTCGCTGCTCGACCGCGTCCAGAAGCAGCAGGGTCCGGACCCGGGGACTGTCCCCGAGGGCGCCTACGTTCCCCAGGCGGGCACCCAGTCGGTTCGGGCCGCAACGGCCCCACAGGCCCGCCCCCGGACGCCCGCCGAGCAGCAGGCGGAACGGATCAAGAACCGGATCCAGGCCCGCCTGATCGAGAACATCGACGAGGCCGAGGACGAGGACCGGGACGCGCGGGCGGCCCGGATCTCGGATGCGCTCAACGCCACGATCGCCGAGATGGGCCTGTCCATCCCCAAGCCGGAGCGGCAACGGCTGCTGGAGTCGGTGCTCAACGACTTCCTCGGCCTGGGTCCGATCGAGGCGCTGATCGCCGATCCCGGCATCACGGAGGTCATGGTCAACGGGCCGAACCAGGTGTTCATCGAGCAGCGGGGCAAGCTGACCCTCTCCAACGTCCAGTTCGAGAGCGAGGCCCAGCTGCGCCGGGTCATCGACCGCATCGTGTCCACCATCGGCCGGCGCATCGACGAGAGCTCGCCCATGGTGGATGCCCGGCTCAAGGACGGCTCCCGCGTCAACGTCATCATCCCGCCGCTGGCGCTCAACGGCCCGGTTCTCACCATCCGGAAGTTCTCCAAGGACCCGTACAAGATCGGCGATCTGATCAAGTTCGGGACCCTCACCGACCCGATGTCGCAGTTCGTGCGAGCCTGCGTCCGGTCGCGGCTCAACATGCTGGTCTCGGGCGGGACCGGGTCGGGGAAGACCACCACCCTCAACGTCCTGTCCAGCTTCATCCCCGAAGAAGAGCGGGTCGTGACCGTGGAGGACGCCGCGGAGCTCCAGCTCAACCAGGAGCACGTTGTAACGCTTGAGTCACGGCCGGCGACCGTCGAAGGCCGGGGCCGGATCGCGATCCGCGACCTGGTGGTCAATGCCCTCCGCATGCGGCCCGATCGGATCGTGGTCGGCGAGTGCCGCGGCGGCGAGGCCCTCGACATGCTGCAGGCGATGAATACAGGTCATGACGGTTCGTTGACGACTATCCACGCCAACTCCCCGCGTGACAGTTTGAACCGCCTGGAAACGTTGGTGTTAATGGCGGGTGCGGAGCTGCCCTCTCGGGCCATCCGGGAACAGATCGCCTCAGCCATAAACGTCATCGTGCAGCAGAGCCGGCTCCGCGACGGATCCCGCAAGATCACGGCCGTCAGTGAAGTTCTCGGGCTGTACGGAGACCAGATCAAGGTGCAGGACATTTTTGTGTACAAGCAGACCGGCGTAACCGAAGAGGGCAAAGTCCTCGGCTATTTCACGGCGACCGGCATCATTCCGAAGTATTTCGAGCACCTGCAGTCGTCGGGCGAGGGCGTGGCCAAAGACCTCTTCACGCCCGTGCCGGATCCTGCCGGACAAGGAGGCAACTAGGTGTCCCTTCAACTCCTCTTCGGCGCGCTCGGCGCGGTCGGCGTGCTGATCGTGGTCATGGGGCTGGCCGCCAACCGGCAACCCGAGACCGAGCTGCACATGGACAGCTTCAATCCGGCCGCGGCCGCCGCCACCAAGAGGGGCAGCTTCCTGGAGACGATCCTCGAAGGCTTCAACAAGAGCCTGACCCGCCGGGGCGGCCGCAGCTCGAAGCTCACCGAGGACCTGGCCAAGGCCGACCTCAAGCTCCGCGTCTCGGAGTACGTGGTCCTGGTCGTGGGCCTGATCCTGCTGCTCTGCCTCGTGCTCCTGCTCCGCTTCCACAACCCGATCCTGATGCTGATCGGCATCCCGGTCGGCTACTTCGCGCCCGGCTTCTTCATCAAGTTCCGCCAGCGCCGCCGGCTCAAGGCCTTCAACAACCAGCTGGGCGATACGATCGTGCTGCTCTCCAACGCGCTCAAGGCCGGCTACTCCTTCGCCCAGGCCATGGCGACGATCGCCAAGAGCGCCTCGCCGCCCATGGCTGACGAGTTCAGCCGAGCCGTCCGCGAGATGAACCTGGGCGTGTCGGTCGACGACGCGCTCCAGCACATGGTCAAGCGCATCGAGAGCGAGGACTTCGACCTGATGGTCACGGCCGTCCAGATCCACCGGGTGGTCGGCGGGAACCTCGCCGAAATCCTGGACACGATCGCCTTCACCATCCGGGAGCGGATCCGGATTCAGGGCGAGATCCGCACCCTCACCGCCCAGGCGCGCGCCTCCGGGTACATCATCACCGGCCTGCCCTTCGCGCTGGCCCTGCTTCTGACCTTCATCAGCCCGAGCTACATCACGCCGCTCTTCCACGAGTGGCTGGGGTATGTCCTGATCGGGATGGGTCTCGTGTCCATCGCCATCGGCTACGGCATCATCTCCAAGATCACGAACATCCAGGTGTAGCGAATGAATCCAATCAGTCTCGTCTTTGCCTTCATCGCGGCCGGTGGCTTCTACATCGCCTTCCAGGCGCTGACCGCCAAGCCCCGGCAGGACCTGATCGCCGAGCGGCTGGCGCAGTATCGCGATCACAACCTGACGCTCGACGAAATCGAGCTGTCACTGCCCTTCAGCGAGCGGTTCATCAAGCCCGCCCTGGAGCGGATCGGCAGCCTGCTGACCTCGCGCATGGCGAAGAACCGCCAGCTCGTGATCCAGAACAAGATCAACCTGGCGGGCCGCCCCTACGGGCTCAGCGTCAACGGCTTCGAAGTCCTCAAGGTGATCGCGGGCGTGATCGTCGCCATCCTGGTCTTCGGCCTGACCGGGCTGATGGGCCTGCAGACGCTCTTCAAGTTCGGCGGCCTCGCGGTCGGCTTCCTGATCGGGCGCTACCTGCCCGACGTCTGGCTCAACAACCAGATCAAGGGGCGTCAGAAGGACATCCGCCTGGCGCTGCCCAACGCGCTCGACCTGCTGACCATCTCGGTCGAGGCCGGGTTGGGTTTCGATGCCGCGATCGGGCGTCTCACCGAGAAGTTCAAGAACGCCCTGTCCGACGAGTTCGCCCAGGTGCTCAACGAGATCCGGCTCGGCCGGCCGCGGCTCGAGGCGCTCGACGAGATGGGACGGCGGTCCGGCGTGGAAGAGCTGCACACGTTCATCCAGGCGCTGATCCAGTCGGAGCAGCTCGGCGTCGGGATCGCGAAGGTCCTGCGGATCCAGTCCGAAGAGATGCGCCGCCGCCGCCGGCAGCGGGCTGAGGAGCAGGCCGCCCAGGCCCCGCTCAAGATGCTGTTCCCGATGATCGGCTGCATCTTCCCGACCCTGTTCATCGTCCTGATGGGCCCGGCCGTCATCATCATCATCCATACCTTCCAGCACAAGTAGGCGGGTGGGGGATCGAATCCCCCACCGCCAGGCTGCGGTATAATACACACCTGTAGTTATGCGATTGCTGAAGTCTGACGGGACGGTGGTGGCCGAGCCGCTCGAGGTCGCGACCAATTTCTTGACCCAGGGCCTCGGCTTGATGGGCCGGGCCGGGCTGCCCGAACGCGGCGGCCTCCTGATCGAACACTGCAATGGGATCCACATGATGTTCATGCGATTCCCGATCGACGCCGTGTTCCTCGATCGCTCCGGCCGGGTGGTCAAGGTCTTCCGCCGCCTGCGCCCGTGGATCGGGCTGGTCCCCTTCGTCTTCAAGGCCGACCGGGTGGCCGAGCTGCCGGCCGGAGCGGCCGACCGCGCCGGCATCCGCCCCGGCGACGAGCTCCGGATCGCCGGCTGACCTGACCGGCGCGTGTCGCTGCTCGACTGGATCTTTCCGCCGCGCTGCGCCGGCTGCGGGGCGCCCGGGGTCGCCTGGTGCGCCGCCTGCGACGCCTCCCTCACGCCCCAGGTGTGGCGGGTGTGGCCGGGCGTGCCGCTGATCGCGGCCGGCCGCCTTGACGGCCCCTGGCAGCGCGCCATCCACGAGTTCAAGTACCGGCCCCGGCCGCAACTCGCCGGCAGCCTGGCGGCGCCGCTCATCCGGGCCGCCCGGGCCGCGCGCCTGCCTCTGGACGCGATCGCCTTCGTCCCCCTGCATGAGACCCGCGAACGCGCCCGCGGCTTCAACCAGGCCGAGCGGCTCTGCCGGGTCATCGCGCCCGCGCTCGGCTGCGGGCTCGCCTCCGGGCTGACCCGCGTGCACGCGACCCTGCCCCAGGTGCGGCTGGACGAGGCGGCGCGGCGGGCCAACCTCGACGGCGCCTTTCGCTGGGAGGGCCCGCTGCCCGTGGGGCGCCTCGGGCTGCTCGACGACGTGGTCACCACCGGGGCCACCCTGGAGGCCGCCGCGGCCGCCGTCCAGCAGGCGGGCGGCCGGGTCAGCGCGGCGCTCGCCCTGGCGGTGCGGGGCGGGGCCCGGGCGCGGGCGCCGCAAACTTTGGCTGCGCCCGGCGTTACATTCCCGGACTCGCCCGTGCTGTAGGCGCGGGCAGGCTGCGTCCGCGGATCACACGTGTGGGGAGTTTGCCGACATGGTCAACGCGTCCGAAGTCTCGCAGGACGAGCTCGCACGGTACTACGAAGCGCTGGGACCCATCCGGGATCTCGTCCTCGACGACAGCCTGACCGAGGTCATGGTCAACGGGCCTGACAACATCTACGTCGAGCGCGGAGGCAAGATCCTCCTCACCGATCGCAAGTTCGACGACGAGAATCACCTGCTGCGCGTGATCGACTTCATCGTCTCCGCGGTCGGCCGCCGGATCGACTTCCGGACGCCCATGGTCGACGCCCGCCTGCTCGACGGATCCCGCGTCAACGCGGTCATCTCGCCGATCGCGCTGGACGGGCCGATGCTGACCATCCGGAAGTTCTCCCGCGATCCGTACCAGGCCGAAGACCTCGTCAACTTCGGCACCATCACCCAGGAGGCGATCGGCTTCCTCAAGGCCTGCGTCATGGCCCGCTCCAACATCATGATCTCGGGCGGGACCGGGACCGGGAAGACGACGTTCCTCAACGTTTGCTCCGGCTTCATCCCCCCGGACGAGCGCATCGTGACCATCGAGGATGCGGCCGAGCTGCAGCTTCACCAGGAACACGTCTGCCGGCTCGAGTCGCGGCCTCCCGACCTGAACGGCGAGAACCGGGTCTCGATTCGCGACCTCGTCATCAACGCGCTGCGCATGCGCCCGGACCGGATCGTCGTCGGCGAAGTCCGTGCCGGCGAGGCGCTCGACATGCTCCAGGCGATGAACACCGGCCACGACGGTTCGCTGACCACGCTCCACGCCAACACGCAGCGGGACGCCCTGTCCCGGCTCGAGACCATGGTCATGATGGCCGGCATCGACCTGCCCGCCAAGGCGATCCGGCAGCAGGTGGCCTCGGCCATCGACCTGATCGTGCAACTGGCCCGCCTGCGGGACGGCGCCCGCCGGGTCATCTCGATCACCGAAATCACCGGCATGGAAGGCGACACGGTCACCATGCAGGACATCTTCATGTGGGAGTCGCACGGAGTGGACAAGCAGGGCAACATGACGGGCGTCTTCCGTCCGACGGGCATCCGCCCGCACATCATGGACAAGCTGTTCGCCGCGGGCGTGCCGATCCCGCCGGAGCTCTCCCGGGTCTTCCCCGACCGCCGCGCGACCGACCGCGCGTAGACGGCGCGCCGCGCCTTGGCGGGTGGCGGAAAGGGGCGACTATACTCGTAGGACCTCGAGATCTCAGCGGTGGAGGCAACCATGAAGATCTTGATCCAGGCCCGCGACGGGGCCACCGACCCGCGGATCAAGGCCTACGCCCAGGCCAAGTTGGAGAAGCTGGCGCGCCACTTCGACCACGTGCTCGAGGCCAGGCTCGAGCTGGGCACCGAGAAGAAGAAGAGCGTGGAGAGCCGGAAGGTGGCCGAGCTCACCGTCCACATGGCGGGACGCGGCGGCGCCATCCGCAAGGCGGTCCAGGAGGCCGAGCACGTCCGCGAGGCGATCGACCTCGTGATCGACAAGATGGACCGGCAGATCCGGGACCACAAGGAACGCCTGAAGCGGCACCGCCCCACCGCGCCGGTCGAGGCGCTGGCGCCCGCCCTGGAACCGGCGCGCGCCAACGGGGTCGCCAAGATCAAGCGCTTCAAGCTCAAGCCGATGTCCGAAGGCCAGGCCCAGGAGGAGATGCGCTCGCTCGACCACTCCTTCTTCGTCTTCCTCAACGAGGACAGCCAGGAGGTCAACGTGCTCTACCGGCGTACGGACGGCAGCCTCGGCCTGGTGGAGACCGACCTGACCTGATCCGTCGCGTACGCGTCATCCGCGCGCCTACTGGGTATGCTTCCCAGTGGCGATTTCTTGCCGAATCATGAGCGTCCTCAAAGCCGTTTTCGGCGATCCGAATGCCCGCGAGGTCAAGCGCCACCTGCAGACGGTGGCGCAGATCAACGAGCTCGAGCCGCTGCTGACGCAGCTCTCGGATGACGAGCTGCGCGCCAGGACGGCCGAGTTCCGCGAGCGGCTGAGCAACGGGGAGGCGCTCGACGACCTCCTGGTCGAGGCCTTCGCCGTGGCCCGCGAGGCGGCCCGCCGCGCGATCGGCCTGCGCCCCTTCGACGTCCAGCTGGTCGGCGGCATCGTCCTGCACCAGGGCAAGATCGCCGAGATGAAGACCGGCGAGGGCAAGACCCTGGTCGCCGTCCTGCCCCTGTACCTCAACGCGCTCGAGGGGAAGGGCGCGCACCTGATCACGGTCAACGACTACCTGGCCCGGCGTGACGCCGGGTGGAACGGCCCGATCTATCACCGGCTGGGCCTGCGGGTCGCCGTCATCGGGCATGAGATGTCGTTTCTCTACGACCCGGATTTCCTCGACGAGACCCATCCCGATCCGCGCCTGCAGCACCTCCGGCCCGTCACCCGCCCCGAGGCCTACCAGGCCGACATCACCTACGGCACGAACAGCGAGTTCGGCTTCGACTACCTGCGCGACAACATGGCGGTCGACCTGGCCATGTGCTCTCAGCGCACCCTGAATTACGCGATCGTCGACGAGGTCGACAGCATCCTCATCGACGAGGCGCGCACGCCGCTCATCATCTCGGGCCAGGCGCAGGAGTCGACCGAGAAGTACAAGCAGTACGCGCAGCTGATCCCCCGGCTGAACGAGGACGACTTCACCGTCGATGAGAAGACCAAGTCGGCGGCGCTGACCGAGTCGGGGATCGAGAAGGTCGAGCGATGGACGGGTATCAAGAACGTCTACGAGCTCGAGCACGTGGAAGAGGCGCACCAGATCAACCAGGCCCTCAAGGCATTCACGCTCTACAAGCGCGACCGCGACTACATCGTCAAGGACGGCGAGGTGATCATCGTCGACGAGTTCACCGGCCGCCAGCAGCCGGGGCGTCGCTGGGCGGACGGCCTGCACCAGGCGGTCGAGGCCAAGGAACGGGTCGAGATCCAGCAGGAGACGCAGACGCTGGCCACGATCACCTACCAGAACTTCTTCCGCCTCTACAAGAAGCTGGCCGGCATGACGGGCACGGCGCTGACCGAGGCCGAGGAGTTCCACAAGATCTACGGGCTCGAGGTGGTCGAGATCCCCACCCACCGCCCGATGGTGCGGATCGATTACCCGGACATCATCTACAAGTCGGAGCAGGCGAAGTTCCAGGCGGTCGTCGACGAGATCGTCGAGATGTCCCAGGCCAGGCGGCCCGTGCTGGTGGGGACGGTCTCGGTCGAAAAATCGGAGAAGCTCGGCCGGATGCTCGAGAAACGCGGGGTCCCGCACGAGGTGCTCAACGCGAAGCAGCACGAGCGGGAGGCGCTGATCGTGGCCAACGCCGGGCAGCCGGCCGCCGTCACCATCGCCACCAACATGGCGGGCCGGGGGACCGACATCGTGCTCGGCCCGGGTGTGGTCGAGGCGGGCGGACTCCACATCATCGGCACCGAGCGCCACGAGAGCCGCCGGATCGACAACCAGCTACGCGGCCGCGCCGGCCGGCAGGGCGATCCCGGCTCGTCCCGGTTCTTCATCGGCCTCGACGACGACCTGATGCGCATCTTCGGCGGCGATCGCATCCGCGGCATGATGGACCGTCTCGGCATCAAGGAGGACGAGCCCATCGAGTCCCGCCTGGTCTCGCGCCAGATCGAGGGAGCCCAGTCCAAGGTCGAAGGGCACAACTTCGATGCCCGCCGCTACATCGTCGAGTACGACGACGTCATGAACAAGCAGCGCGAGATCATCTACGGCGAACGCCGCGCCGTGCTCGAAGGGGTCGAGCTCAAGGAGAAGATCCGGGGCTGGATCCGGCAGGTGGTCGACGAGGCGGTCGCGCAGCGCTGCGAGTCCCGGCATCCGGACAACTGGGACCTGGAGGGCCTGCACCAGCAGCTCGGGGCGGTCTTCCCGCTCCCGCCGCTGGGCGAGATCCCGGTGGAGGAGTTCGGGGAGACGAAGGAGTCGGTGGCCGAGCGGCTGATGCAGTACGCGGATGCGGCCTACGACGCCCGCGAAGCCGAGTTCACGCCTGACGTCATGCGCAAGATCGAGCAGATCGTCGTGCTCAAGACGATCGATGCCAAGTGGATCAGTTACCTGACCATGATGGAGCACTTCAAGGAAGGCATCGGGCTGCGCGCGTTCGGGCAGAAGGACCCCCTCGTCGAGTACAAGAACGAGGCCTTCCAGGCCTTCCAGGAGCTACTCAAGGACATCCAGTTCGAGATCGCGTCGGTGATGTTCCGGGTCCAGCTGATCCCGCCCGCGCCCCCGCCGCCGCTCCAGGCCGGCGGCCGGCCGCTCCCGCCCGGGCCGGCGCCCGCAGCGTCCCCCAACGGGGGCGCCGCCCCGGTGCCCGTCCCCGCCGGCAAGATCGGGCGCAACGATCCCTGTTACTGCGGCAGCGGCAAGAAATACAAGAAATGCCATGGCCGCTAATATGGACGGCCAGCATGGCTGAGAAGAAAGTGCGGTCGACGACCCGGAAGGCGGCGTCCAAGCCGAAGGCGAGCGCGCGCCCGCGCGCCAGCGCGCCGGCCGCGAAGCCCGTCAAGCCCGCCCAGGCGGCCGAGGCGCCCCGGGCGGCGACGCCCGCGCCCAAGCTGGCAGCCGCGCCCACGCCGGCAGCCGCGCCCACGCCGGCGTCCGAGCCTGCCCGTCCGCTCTTTCGCCGGCCGCAGAGCTGGAACTTCGCGGGCGTCGGCAACGACATCTGCCCCTGCGGCAGCGGCAAGCGCTTCAAGAACTGTCATGGGAGCTAGCTGATGGACGACATCCTCACGCGAGCGCAGGAGCTCCTCACCAGGATCCTGCAGCTCCAGGAGCATCTTTGACCTCGACCGCAAAGCGACCCGGCTCGACGAGGTCAAGCGCCAGCTAAACGACCCGGACCTGTGGCAGGACCCGGCCCGCGCCAAGGTGCTGGCCCAGGAGGCCAAGGCGCTCGGCGACGAGCTCGCCGGCTGGCGGCGGCTGGAGGCCCGCGCACGCGACCTCGTCGGCTTGACCGAGATGGCCATGCACGAGGACGACCTCGCGCTGGAACCCGGGCTGCGCGACGACCTCGCTCAGCTCGAGGCCGACGTGGGGCGGCAGGAGATCGACCTGCTCTTCGCCACACCCTACGCGGACCATCCGGCGCTGGTCAGCATCCACGCGGGTGCGGGCGGGACGGATTCCCAGGACTGGACCGAGATGCTGCTGCGCATGTACCTGCGCTGGGCCGAGCGCGAGCACATGAAAGCGGAGATCCTGGACGAGTCCTTCGGCGAGGAGGCCGGCTACAAGAGCGTGACCGTGCGGATCACCGGCCGGCGCGCCTTCGGCTGGCTGCGCGCCGAGCGCGGCGTCCACCGCCTGGTCCGCCTCTCGCCTTTCGACCAGGCCCACCGGCGGCACACCTCGTTCGCGCTGGTGGAGGTGATTCCCGAGATCGCGGACGACGTCGCCATCGAGATCCGCCCGGAGGACCTGAAGGTCGACACCTTCCGCTCCAGCGGGGCCGGCGGCCAGCACGTCAACAAGACCTCGTCCGCGGTCCGCATCACGCATCTGCCCACCGGCATCATCGTCACCTGCCAGAACGAGCGCTCCCAGATCAAGAACCGGGAGACGGCGCTCAAGGTGCTGCGCTCGCGGCTGGCGGCGATGCAGGAGCAGCAGCGGGCTGAGCAGCGACAGGAGCTGAAGGGGGCGCACCAGTCCAACGAATGGGGAAGCCAGATCCGCAGCTACGTCCTCCATCCCTACACCCTGGTCAAGGACCACCGGACCGGCTACGAGGTCGGCAACGTGCAGGCGGTGCTGGACGGCGACCTGAAGGCGCTGATGGAAGCCGCCCTGCGCTGGGAGGCGGGTCGGGAGGCGGCCAGCGCGGCCTGACTCAGGCCGCCAGCGACTCCACGGCCGCGGACGCCTCCGCCCGGTGGAGGCGCTTCACCGTGACCCAGAGCACCCCGAACAGCAGGCAGGTCCCCACGAAGTAGGCGTCGGCGAACACCGTGCTGACCGCCGAGAGCAGCGCCTGTGCGGGTCCCGGCGACACCGTGATCGGGTCGAGGATCAGCGCGTAGTGGACGAGCGGGGCGAGCGCGAAGCACCCCCAGGCGACCAGCAGCAGGCGCCGCTGGCCCCGGGTGACCGTGCCCCGCACGACCTCGCGGATCAGCAGGGCGATCGGGAAGAGGAGCAGCACCAGGTGAAAGCTCCAGGTCACCGTGCTCAGGAGAGGAAGGGCGCAGACCGCGAGCCCGAACTCGAGGCCCACCCGGGTCGTCCGCCGGGTCGCCACCAGGACCAGCGCGACCACCCCGGCGACCGCCGGCCAGGTCACGATCCGGCCGCACCAGCCCGCCGCGCCGCCGTGTTCCGAGGTCGACGGATCGCACAGCCGGGCCGCCATGCCCGCGAGCGACTGGTTCTCGCGGTATCCGGTCCCGGTCGACAGGTGGGGCAGCAGCACCCGGAAGTAATAGAGGTTGTGGTCCACCGTCGTGACCAGGAAGCACAGGCCGATGCCCACCATGCCGGTCGCGATCATGGCGAGGCACAGCCGCGCGTGCCGGCGCCAGGCGAGATAGGGGAGGAGGGCCACCGGGAAGATCTTGACGATGGCCGCGAACCCGATCAGTCCGCCCGCCAGCCCATCGCGCCGGCGCCGCCAGGCGGCCCAGGCGAGCGTGAGCAGCAGCAGCGACACGGTGTTCATCGCCCCCGTCCACACGTTGGCGGCCAGCGGGAAGAACGACGTCGTCACCGCGGTCACCCCCAGCAGCTCGGCCCGCGTCGGGCGTCCGATCCCACGGTAGACCACGATCAAGCTGGCCAGCACCATGAGCTGGATCAGGATCAGCCACAGCCGGACGGCCGTGTCCATGCTGAGCCAGGTGAACGGGATCAGCATCGCGGCGAAGACCGGCGGGTAAATGTAGCCGCTGTTCAGCGACCAGTCCCAGGGTACGTGGGTCCGGATGAAATCGGCGTAGGGATCCTGGCCCGAGGCGATCTGGTGGGCGGCGTTGAGGTAATCGTGGAAGTCGTCGGCGCGCGGGGTTCCATGCTCGGTCAGGATGGGCAGCACGAACCGGATCAGGTAGACCGCCAGGAGGATCCCGATGATGGCCAGCTCGAGGACGCGGCGGCGCCGCTGCGCGGAGGTCACAGAGCTATAACCGTCCCGTCGCTGGAAGCCGCGCCGCCGTCACACCTCCGTTACACGAGCTCCGGGTCAGAGCCGGAACAGCGGGCGGACCGCCCCGACCGCGATCTGCCGGTGGTTCTTGAGCACCGGCCGGCTCAGGTCCGCGAGCGTGGCGGCCTCGGCGTCCTCGAGCCAGCCGAGCTGGCTCAGCGCGGCCATCACGGCGACGCTGGTGAAGCTGCCGTCGCCGCTCTCCAGCTTGACCGCGAGCGCCTGGCCGGAGCGCCGGTCCACGGTGCAGTGCAATCCGGTCGCCCCGCCCTTGGCCAGCAGCCGGCCGTGGGTCGCCTCCATCAGTCGGGTGTCGAAGCGTCCCGTGCCTCCCACCAGGTAAGGATGCGCCGTCATCGCCGCCACGATCCCGCGCGCGATCGGGTCGTCGTCCTGGGCGAGCGCGGCCAGGCTGCGCGCGATCGCCTTAAGTGGCGCCGCCGGGTTCGGCGCGCTGCAGCCGTCGATGCCGTAGGCGATCTCGGACGCCGCGCAGCCGGTGTAGGCCTCGACCACGCCCCGGATCGCCTGCTGCAGCGGGTGCGTGGGCTCGAGGTAGCTCTCCAGCGGCGCGCCCAGCGCCAGGCTGGCGGCCAGCATCCCGGCGTGCTTGCCCGAGCAGTTGTTGAAGACCGCGAGCGGCGCCGCCATCGTCCGGCGGGCCTCCAGCGCCGCGGCCTCGTCGTAGGGCCAGTGGGCGCCGCACTGGAGCGCCGACTCCGGCACGTCGCAGCGCGCCAGCAGGCTGCGGACCGTCGCCAGGTGGCGGGGCTCCCCATTGTGCGAGGCGCACATGATGGCGATCTGCTCCTCCTGCAGGTCGAACCGGTGCTGGATGCCGGTCCGCAGGGCGGCCAGGGCCTGCAGGGGCTTGAGGCAGGAGCGGTAGTAGGTCGTCCGTCCCACATCGCCGAGCGCGGCCTGGAGGCGGCCGGCGGCGTCGCTGACGACCAGGTGACCCGCGTGCGTCCCCTCCCGAACGACACCCCGGTCGACCGCGAGGAGGTCGACCGCGGCGGGCGCCATCACCGGCCGAGTATATCGACCGCGGTCCGCGCGGCGGCCACGGTCGGTGACGGCCGGCGAGCCCCGCGCGGCAATGCCGTATACTGGGCGACTGTCGATTGGCCACGCGGCCCCGTTCGGTCCGCCCGCAATCACATGGATCCAGCTTTCGTTCCAGCACGAGCTGACATCGGCCAGGCGGCTTCCGGTTGGCGGAGGGCGTCATGGCGGCCCTGAGCGACATCGCCCAGGAACCGGCGCTCATCAGCCTGCAGAGCGTGCGCAAGACCTATCCCAACGGCACGACCGCGCTCAAGGAGGTCACCCTCGACATCCCGCGCCAGGACTTCGTCTTCCTGGTCGGGCCCAGTGGGGCCGGGAAGTCGACCCTGGTCCGGCTCCTGATCCGGGAGGAGAAGGCGACCGCGGGGCGCATCTTCGTCGACGGCCAGGACCTGGGACGGCTGCGCCGCCGCCACCTGCCCTTCCTGCGGCGCAAGATCGGGATGGTCTTCCAGGACTTCAAGCTGCTGCCCAACCTGAGCGTCTTCCAGAACGTCGCCTTCGCGCTCCGGGTGACCGAGGGCGCCCTGCGCCACCTGCGCCCCAAGGTCGAGGAGGTGCTCAGCATCGTCGGCCTGGAGGGCAAGGAGACCAAGTTCCCCGACGAGCTCTCGGGCGGCGAGCAGCAGCGGGTCGCGATCGCCAGGGCGCTGGTCCACGACCCGCGCATCTTCCTGGCCGATGAGCCGACCGGGAACCTCGACCCGGCGACCTCCTGGGAGATCATCCAGCTGCTGCTGCAGATCAACGCCCGCGGCACCACGGTGCTGATGGCGACCCACAACCGCGAGATCGTCGACGTCATGCGCCGGCGGGTCGTCGCCATCAACGGCGGCGAGATCGTCCGCGACGAGGATGCAGGAGGCTACCATGCTCCGGCGAATCTGGAACCGCATTGATTTCGCTGCCGGCAGTGCCTGGCAGAACTTCTGGCGGAATGCGGCGGTCAGCGTGGCCAGCGTCCTGATCGTCTGGGTGGTTCTGCTCGCGCTGGGCAGCCTGCTGCTCGTCCTCCATTCCCTCGACCAGATCGTGGCGCTGGAGAAGACGCGGGCCAGCGCCATCTCGGTCTACCTGTCCGACAACACCCCGCTCAGCAGCGTGATGGACTTCAAGCTGCACCTCGAGCAGGATCCCCGGGTGACCGCGGTCACCTACGTCACCAAGGACCAGGCGATGGCCCGCTTCCGGCAGATGCCGGCGCTCGATCCACAGGTCATCGACTCGCTCGGCACCAACCCGCTGCCCGCCAGCCTCGACGTCACGGTGCGGGACATCCGCGACCTGGGCGCGATCGACCAGGAGGTGCGCACCTCCCCGCTGGTCGACAAGTCGCCGGCCACCAACTACGAGCCGAACGTGATCGACAAGATCATCCTGCTCGCCCGGGTGGCCGGGATCGCCGGGCTGGCCCTGATCATCGGGCTGACCGGGCTGTCCGTCTTCATCATCATGCTGACCATCCGGACCGCGATCTACCTGCGGCGCAAGGAGATCGAGGTCATGAAGCTGGTCGGGGCGACCGACTGGTTCGTGCGCTGGCCGTTCATCGTGGAGGGCCTGATCGTGGGCGTGGTCGGCGCGGTCGCCGCGGTGCTGATCGTCGGCTTCGGCTACCACCCGGCGGTGAGCAACCTCCAGAGCGTGCTCATCTTCGTGCCGCTCTCCTACGACCCGGCCTACCTGCGGCTGGTGCTGGCCGCCATGATGGCCTTCGGGCTGGCGCTGGGCACGGTGGGCAGCTACCTGGGCGTTCGGCGGTTCCTGCGCCAGTGAGCCCGGGGCGCGGCGCGGGCTCGCCCCGACCCGGCCTCCGCCTCGCCCTCACCGCCGCGATCCTGGCCGCGCTGCTGCTGGGCAGCGTGTCGAGCGTGATCACCGACAAGCAGCAGCTGCTGCAGGGGCTGAACGGGCAGATCCTCGCCACCCGCACCCAGCTCGGCGTGATGCTGGGCCAGGAGCAGGCGCTGGAGCGGCAGATCGCCGCGCTCGACGGCCAGCTGACCCAGGTCGCGGAGCAGATCCAGCAGGAGACCGCGCGGCTGGAGCTGCTCGGCCTCCAGGTCGACGCGGCCCGGGTCCAGCTGTCCGAGAAGGAGGGCGAGCTGGCCCAGCACCTGCGCGACTTCGGCGATCGGATGCGGGTCATGTACAAGACCGGGACGGTGAGCGGGTTCGAGCTCGTTCTCTCGGCGGCGAACTTCAACGACCTGCTCAACCGGGTGTTCTTCTTTCGCGACATCGTGCGCGACGACCGGCGCCAGGTCGAGCAGCTTCGCCTGGAGCGGGCGCACATCCAGGCGCTCAAGGCCGCGCTCGAAGACCAGCGCGCCCAGCAGCAGCAGGTGGTCAAGTCCATCCAGGCTCAGCAGGCCGAGCTCCAGGCGCTGCGCCAGCAGCGGGTCGCGGCGCAGGCCCAGGTCACGGCGCTGATCGCGAGCTTCCAGCAGCAGCTGCAGGACATGGAGGCGCAGCGGGCGGCGGTTGCGGCCCAGCTGCAGCAATTGGTCGCCGAGAGTCTGCGAGCTCGCTCCTCCGGTCACTGGGTTTGGCCGATCGACGGCGTGATCACGCAGGGCTTCGGCTGCACGAGCTACCCGTTCGAGCCGTACGACCCGAACTGCCCCTTCCGCCATTTCCACACCGGCGTCGACATCGCCAACGATTCCGGGACGCCCGTGCACGCGGCCGACGGCGGCATCGCGCACACCTACGTCATGGGATGCTCCTGGAACCCGTGGCTGCTCTGCGGCTTCGGCCGCTACGTGATCGTGGTCCACGCGGGCGGCTTCGCCAGCCTCTACGGGCACCTGAGCGGCTTCGCCGTGGCGGACGGCACGCAGATCAACAAGGACACCGTGATCGGCTACGTCGGCTCGACCGGGGCCTCGACCGGACCTCACCTGCACTTCGAGATCGACGTCAACGGCACCCCGGTCGACCCCATGATCTACCTGCCCGGCCCGTAAGCTTAACGGCATGCCACGAGCCCGCAACGTCGTCATGCTGATCGCCGTCGCCCTCGCCGCCTTCTACCTCGGCAGTCTTACCGAGTTCCAGTGGGGAAGCTTCGCTCCCGGCTGGGTGCAGACGCTGCTCCTCTATCACCCGCCGCAGCGTCAGCTCGACCTGAACCTGCTGTCCGAAGAGTTCCGGACCATCCAGCAGCACTACGTCAATCCCAACCCGGACGGGCTCAAGCTGACCGAGGGGGCAGCCGCCGGCATGATCACGGGGCTCAACGACCGCTTCTCGCGCTTCGAGACCAAGGACCAGTTCAACCAGAGCCAGAGCTTCCTGCAGGGGTCGTTCGCCGGGATCGGGGCCTCGGTGCTGCAGCAGGGGACGCAGATCCAGATCGCCGGCGTCCTGCCCAACACGCCCGCGGAGCGGGCCGGGATCAAGGCCGGTGACGTGATCCTGACCGTCGACGGCGTGAGCGCCAAGGGCTGGACCGAAGACCAGGCCGTGCAGAAGATCCGGGGCCAGGCCGGCACCCACGTCGTGCTCGGGCTGCAGCGCGGCACCCGCACGTTCCAGGTCGACCTGGTGAGGGAGACGATCAACGTCCCCAGCATCGGGACGCATGTGTTCGCCAACCAGGTGCTCTACATCCACGTCTTCGACTTCGGCGACCGGACGTCGAGCGAAGTCGACCAGGCGCTGCAGGCCAACCTGAAGGGATCGGTGAACCGGATCGTGCTCGACCTGCGGGGCAACCCGGGCGGCTTCGTCGACGCGGCGGTCGACGTGATCAGCGAGTTCGTGCCCAAAGGCAACGCGGTCGTCCTCGTGGGTCGGGACGGCAAGCAGCAGCCGCATCCGGTGACGGGATCGGGCCGCGCCTTCCAGAACAAGGTCGTGCTGCTGGTCAACGCGGACACCGCGAGCGCCGCCGAGATCACCGCCGGCGCCCTCCACGACTACGGGCGGGCGACCATCCTCGGCGTCAAGACCTTCGGCAAGGGCTCGGTGCAGCAGGACTACCTCCTCAACGGCGGCGACGACCTGCACCTCACGATCGCGCACTGGCTGACCCCGAAGCTGCACCCGATCGACAACATCGGGATCACCCCTGATCGCACGGTCGCCCTCGCCCAGCCGACCGATGAGTATGCCGTCGACCAGCCGAACTCCGACCCGTCCAAGGACACGCAGCTCCAGGCCGCGCTCACCCTCGCCGAGAGCTGAGCTCGGTCGACTCTCAGGTCCCGCGGCCATGGCCCCGGTCGGCCGTGTACGCCCTCAGCTCGGCAGGTGCTTCATCTCCTGCTGGATCTGCGCTTCGGTGTAGACGTTCCCCCGGTAGGCGACGTAGCCGTTGATCACGACGCCGATTCCCCAGCCCGCGATCACGAAGATCGGCCAGAAGAAGCCCTGCGGAAACGGCTGCCCCGCGGTGGTGAACGCCCAGATCACGACCAGCATCGCGTTGACGATCAGGTACACGGCCAGGTGGATCTTGAAGTCGTTCTTCGCCTTGATCCGCTTGATGGCCAGCGCCCGCCGTCCCTCCGGCGTCTGCGGCATCTCGATCATGTCGGATGTTTCGGCAGTCATGTTTGATACCTCCGCCTGCATGCTCCGGCCCGCGGCCCGCCGCGGCCAGGGCCATATGGAACGGCTGGGTGGGGACGTTGTGCTCCCGCTCCACCCCGGCCGGGCGAGTCCCCGAATTGGGCTGGCGCACCGGGGAGTCGGTAGAATCGAGGCGTGCCCGATGAGTCGTTCGACGTAGCCGTCATCGGCGGTGGCTCGGCCGGCTACGTCGGGGCGATCCGGGGGGCGCAGCTCGGGCTGAAGGTCGCGGTCGTCGAGATGGACAAGCTCGGCGGCACCTGTCTCCACCGGGGCTGCATCCCGACCAAGTCCTTCCTCCACTCGTCGGAGCTCGTCCACACCATGCACGGGGCCGCCGCCCTGGGCCTCAAGGTCGGCCAGGTCGACGTCGACTGGGCGGCCGTCCTCAAGCGCAAGGACACGGTCGTCTCCCAGCTGCACCGGGGCGTCGAGTTCCTGATGAAGAAGAACAAGATCCAGGTCTTCCAGGGCCAGGGCGTGATCGAGTCCGAGAACCGGGTGACCGTCACGCCGGGCGGGCAGACCATCCAGGCGCGCAACCTGGTGGTGGCGACCGGCTCCGCGCCCAAGTCCCTGCCCGGCCTCGACATGGACGGCGACGGGGTGATCAACAGCGACCACGCCGTCGCCCTGCCCAGGATGCCGAAGTCGGTCGTGATCGTCGGCGCGGGTGCGGTCGGGACCGAGTTCGCCTGCGTCTACAACGGTTATGGCGCCCAGGTCACCCTCGTCGAGTACATGCCGACCATCCTGCCGCTCGAGGACCCGGAGGTGGGCCAGCAGCTGGCCCGGGTGCTGGGCAAGCGGGGGATTACCGTGCTGAGCGGGGCCCAGGTCCAGCCCGACACGCTGAAGAAGACGAACGGCCAGGTCCGCATCAGCGCCAAGATCGGGTCGGAGACCCGCGCCCTGGAGGGCGAGCGCATCCTGGTCGCGGTCGGTCGGGAGGGCGTCACCAAGGGGTTCGGGCTGGAGAAGCTCGACCTGCAGGTCGAGAAGGGGTTCATCAAGACGGACGAGCACTACCGGACGGGCCATCCGCACGTGTACGCGGCGGGCGACGTGATCGGCAACTACCTGCTCGCCCACGTCGCCTACTACGAATGCGAGCACGTCATGGAGCACATCGCGGGCAAGGACCCCAAGCCGCTCGACTACAACCGGGTGCCGCGCGCGACCTACAGCTACCCGCAGGTCGCCAGCCTCGGCCTCTCCGAGGCGCAGGCGAAGGAGCGCGGCCTGAAGGTCAAGGTGGGCAAGTTCCCCATGGTGGGGAACGCGAAGGCCGTCATCCTCGGGGAGACCGAGGGGTTCGTCAAGATCATCAGCGATGCCGACTCCGGCGACCTGCTCGGCGTCTTCATCCTGGGGCCGAACGCGACCGACCTGATCTCGGAGACCGCGCTCGCCAAGCTGCTCGAGTCCACCCCCTGGGAGATCGGCGCCAGCATCCATCCGCACCCGACCGTCTCGGAATCGGTGAAGGAAGCCGCGCTCGCGGTGGACGGCGCGGCCATCCACGTCTGAGGAGGCGCAGGCATGGCGCTCAAGACCGGGGAGATCGCGAAGCAGAAGGGCCAGGAGCGCCACCGGGCGCTCGGGCTCAGCGACGACGCGGCGCTCAAGCTCTACGAGGTCATGCGGCTCGCGCGCGCGATCGACGAGCGCATGTGGCTGATCAACCGCCAGGGACGCGCGCCCTTCGTCATCTCCTGCCAGGGGCAGGAGGCCGCCCAGGTGGGCAGCGCCGCCGCGCTCGCCCCCGAGCGGGACTGGGTGGTGCCCTACTACCGCGACGCGGGCGTCGTCCTCTGGTTCGGGATGACCGCCCGCGACCAGATGCTCTCCTTCTTCGCGCGCCGCGAGGACCCGAGCAGCGGCGGGCGCCAGATGCCCGGCCACTACGGCAGCCGGCGGCGCCACATCGTCACCACCGGCAGCCCGGTCGGGGCGCAGACCCTGCACGCCGCGGGGGTCGCGCTGGCGGCGAAGATGCGCCATGAGGACACGGTGGTGGCCACCTACTTCGGCGAGGGCAGCTCGAGCGAGGGCGACGTGCACGAGGCGATGAACTTCGCCGGCGTCCACAAGCTCGCCGTGCTCTTCGTCTGCGAGAACAACGGTTATGCGATCTCGGTGCCGCAGAGCCACCAGATGGCGATCAAGGACCTGGCCGACCGGGCGGCCGGCTACGGCTTCCCGGGCGTGGTGGTCGACGGCAACGATGTGCTCGCGGTCTATGAGGTCAGCCGCGAGGCGGTCGCCCGCGCGCGCCGCGGCGAGGGGCCGACCCTGATCGAGGCCAAGACCTACCGGTTCACGGCCCACTCCAGCGACGACGACGACCGCCGCTACCGGGAGGCGGAGGAAGTCGCCCTCTGGCGGCAGAAGGATCCGATCCAGCGCTACGCTCGCTACCTGCGGGATGCGCGCGTGCTCTCCGACTCGGTCGAGCAGGAGATCACCGACCGCCTGACCCAGCAGGTCGACGAGGCCACCGAGTACGCGGAGCAGGCGCCCGATCCGTCGCCGGACGACCTCGGCAAGTTCGTCTACGCGGAGGGGCAGGGCTGATGGCCGTCCGCACCGTGATCGAGGCGATCCGCGAGGGGATGGACGAGGAGTTGGAGCGCGACCCGTCGGTCTTCATCATCGGGGAGGACGTGGGGAAGCGCGGCGGGGTCTTCCTCGCCACCGACGGCCTGCAGAAGAAGTACGGCGAGCAGCGCGTGATCGACAGCCCGCTGGCGGAGTCCCTGATCGTGGGCGTCGCGATCGGCGCGGCCGTCAACGGCATGCGCCCCATCGCCGAGATCCAGTTCGCCGATTTCATCGCGCCCGCCTACAACCAGATCGTGGAGGAGGCGGCCCGCTTCTGCTACCGGTCGGGCGGGGACTTCAACCTGCCGATGGTGATCCGGACGCCCTGGGGCGGAGGCGTGCACGGCGCCATGTATCACTCCCAGAGCATCGAGGCCACCTTCGCCCACATCCCCGGATTGAAAGTCGTCGCCCCCGGCACGCCGGCCGACGCCAAGGGATTGCTCAAGGCGGCCGTCCGTGATCCCAACCCCGTGCTCTTCTTGGAGCACAAGCGCACCTACCGCCTGGTCCGGGGCGAGGTGCCCGCCGGCGACGGCGTGGTGCCGATCGGCAAGGCGGAGGTCAAGCGTGCGGGGACCGACCTCAGCTTGATCGCCTACGGCCTGATGCTCCATCACTGCCTCGAGGTGGCTGAGAAGCTGGCCGCGGACGGCGTCTCCGCCGAGGTCCTCGACCTGCGGACGATCAAGCCGATCGACGAGGAGGCCATCCTGCAGACCGCCCGCAAGACCGGGAAGGTGCTGGTCGTCCACGAGGACAACCGATTCGGCGGGATCGCCGCCGAGGTGATGGCCATCATCATGGAGCGCGCCTTCGACGCGCTCGACGCCCCGGTGATGCGGATGTGCGGCCCGGACTCGCCCGCCATGCCCTTCAACCAGATCCTGGAGGCGGCCTTCATGCCCAGCGTCGACCGGATCCTGGCCAGAGCGCGCGAGCTGGCCGCCTACTGAGCGAGGCAGCCTGATGGCGAGCGTGACCATGCCGCAGCTGGGGGAATCGATCACCGAGGGCACCATCTCGAAGTGGCTCAAGCAGCCGGGTGACCAGGTCAAGAAGTACGAAAGCCTGGTCGAGGTGATCACGGACAAGGTCAACGCCGAGGTGCCCTCGCCGCTGGCCGGCACCCTCAAGGAGATCAAGGTGCCCGAGGGGACGACGGTCGCCGTCGGGACCGAGATCTGCGTCATCGACGAGGTCGCCGCGCCCAGGACTCCCGCCCCCTCGACGGCGGAGGGCCGGGGTGGGGAGGCGGCAGCGCAGGCCGAGGGCCTGGGCGGCCACGCCGGCATGATCCCCGAGCCGATGGCGGGACCGCCGCGCGAGCGCACGCTCGCGGGCGCGCTACCGGCCGGCAACGGCCGCAACCGCCTGTCCCCGGCCGTCCGCGCCATCGTCGACGAGCACCGTCTCTCCGATGCCGAGCTGGCCGAGATCCCGGGCTCGGGGATCGGCGGCCGGATCAGCAAGAAGGACGTCGAGGCCTACCTGGCCAGGGGACGGCAGCCTGGCGAGGAAGGCAGGCCCGACGTGCGACCCGGCGCAGCGGTGGCGGCGCCGGCTCACCCCTCGGCGGCCGGGGAGCCGGCCGCGCTCTCGCCGATGCGACGGGCGATCGCCGCCAACATGACGAAGAGCAAGCAGACGATCCCGCACGCCTGGACGGTCGCCGAGGTCGACATGACCGCCGTCGTGCGCCAGCGCCAGCAGGTCCGGGAGGCGTTCAAGCAGCGCGAGGGCATCGACCTCACCTTCGTGCCGATCGTGATCAAGGGCGTGGTCGAGTCGCTCCGGGCGAACCCGATCCTCAACGCCAGCTTCCAGGCCGAGCGGGTGGTCCTCCACAAGGACATCAACATCGGGGTCGCGGTCGCGATCGAGGACGGCCTGATC
>DASQGL010000047.1:0-22022 GCA_035632635.1 Candidatus Limnocylindrales bacterium | reverse complement strand
CGAGGTCGTGATCTCGCCGATGACGAAGGCCAGGCCGGTCGTGACCGCGGTCTCGCAGGCGACCCGACCGCGCGGGTCCGCGGCCAGGATCGCATCCAGGATCGCGTCCGAGATCTGGTCGGCGATCTTGTCCGGATGCCCCTCGGTCACCGACTCCGAGGTGAAGAGGCGGGTCTTCGCCGTCATCGGGTCCCCGCCTCCCAGCCGCGCAGGTATTGCTCCTGCTCGGGGGTGAGCGTGTCGATCGCGATGCCCATGGCGGCCAATTTTAGCCGGGCGATCTCGCGGTCGAGCTCGGCCGGCACCGGGTAGACCCGGGCCTCGAGCTCCTTCGCGTGGGTGGCCAGGTATTCGGCGGAGAGCGCCTGGTTGGCGAAGCTCATGTCCATCACGGCCGCGGGATGCCCGTCGGCCGCGGCCAGGTTGACCAGCCGCCCTTCGGCGAGCACGAACAGGAGGCGTCCATCGTGGAGGGCGTACTCCTCGAGCGACGCGCGCACGGAGCGCACGCTCTTGGCGAGCCCGTCGAGCGCGCTGAGGTTGATCTCGTCGTTGAAGTGGCCCGAGTTGGCCATGATCGCGCCGCTCTTCATCATCTTGAGATGCCCCTCGTCGATGACGTTTATGTCTCCGGTCACGGTCACGAAGATGTCGCCCTCGCGGGCGGCGTCCTGCAGCGGCATGACCCGGTAGCCGTCCATGACGGCCTCCAGGGCCTTGACCGGGTCGACCTCGGTGACGATGACCTGGGCGCCCATGCCGCGTGCCCGCATGGCCAGGCCCCGACCGCACCAGCCGTAGCCGCAGACGACGAAGACCTTGCCCGCGAGCAAGATGTTGGTCGCCCGGATGATGCCGTCGATCGTGCTCTGGCCGGTGCCATAGCGGTTGTCGAAGAAATGCTTGGTCTGGGCCTCGTTCACCGCGATGATCGGAAACCGGAGGACGCCGTGCGCCGCCATGGCCTGGAGCCGGATCACACCGGTGGTCGTCTCCTCGGTGCCCCCGATCACGTTCGCAGCCAGGTCGGCCCGCTCCTTGTGCAGTCCGGCGACCAGGTCGGCGCCGTCGTCCATGGTCATGGTCGGGCGGTGGTCGAGCGCCGCCGTGATGTGGCGGTAGTAGGTCTCGCTGTCCTCGCCCTTGATCGCGAACACCGCGATCCCGTGGTCCTGGACCAGGGAGGCCGCCGCGGCGTTCGTGGTCGAGAGCGGGTTGGAGGCGCAGAGCACGAGATCGGCGCCGCCTGCCTTGAGCGTGATCGCGAGGTTGGCCGTCTCTGTGGTCACGTGCAGGCAGGCGGAGAGCCGCTGGCCCCGCAGGGGCTTCTCCTTTTCGAAGCGCTCCCGGATCTGCCGCAGCACCGGCATCTCCTGGGCGGCCCACTCGATCAGGCGCCGGCCCTCCGGCGCGAGCTTGATGTCCTTGATGTCGTACCGCTGTGCCGGAATCGTCGCCACGCTGTTCCTCCTACTCGGCTTCCAGGCGCCCGTCGCCAAGCGTGATCATGTCGATCAGGGTCGCAAGGCGCCGCTCGATGTCGTCATGGTCCGCGCCGGCGATCCGGCGCACGCTGAAGTCCTCCACCGCCAGGGATCCGAGGACGTTCCCGTAGAGCATAGCGTGGCGCAGGGCCGAGTCCTTGCCCGGGTCGGCGCCGGCGAGATGCCCCAGCAGGCCCCCGGCGAAGGCGTCGCCCGCGCCGGTCGGATCCCGCACCCGGTCCAGCGGCATGGCGGGCGCCACGAACGCGCGGCCGGCCGTGAACAGGATCGATCCGTGCTCGCCCTGCTTGATGATGACGGCACGCGGTCCGTAGGCGAGCACGCACCGGGCGGCCGCCGGCAGGAACGCCTCCCCAGAGAACTGGACGGCCTCCTCCGCGTTCATCAGCACGCAATCGACCCGCCGGTACAGGCGTTCCAGCCCCGGACGATCGGTCTCGATCCAGAGGTTCATCGTGTCGCAGGCGATGAAGGCCGCCTCCTTGACCTGGTCGAGCACCTCCAGCTGCAACGCCGGCTGGATGTTGGCCAGGAAGACGAGGGGAGAGTCCAGGTAGGCGTCCGGCAGCTTCGGATGGAAGTCGGCGAACACGTTGAGCTGGGTTTCGATCGTCTCGCGGTGCTCCAGCCGGATGCCGGTGTACTGGGCGCGCCACCGGAAGGTCTTGCCGGGGCGCACCTGCAGGCCGTCCAGGTCGATGCTCCGGCCGCGGAACAGGTCGAGGTGCTCGTCGGGGAAGTCGCGACCGACGACCGCGACCATGCGCACCGGCGCGAACAGGGAGGCGGCCAGGGAGAAATAGCTCGCCGCGCCGCCGAGCACCTCCGGCACCCGCTCTTCGGGGGTGCGGACATCGTCCAGCGCGACCGATCCGACCACGAGGATGGGACGGGGGGTGGCGGCCATCAGAACTGGAGGTGCGAGACCACCGGGTACTCCTTGAGCGTCTCCGCCCCCTTGAGGAACTTGAGCTCGATCAGGAACGAGATCCCGACCACGTCGCCCCCCAGCTGCTGGACGAGGCGCGCCGTGGCCCGAGCGGTACCGCCGGTCGCCAGCAGGTCGTCCACGATCACGACCGCCTGGCCGGGCCGGATCGCATCCTTGTGGATCTCCAGCACCGCCGACCCGTACTCGAGCGCGTAGGACTCCGAGATCTTGTGCGAGGGCAGCTTGCCCTCCTTGCGCACGGGCACGAAGCCCGCATGCAGCTCGTAGGCGAGCGCGCCGCCGAAGATGAATCCCCGCGACTCGACCCCCACGACCAGGTCGACCTGCCGCTGCCGGTAGGTGTGCGCCATCATGTCGACGACCTGGCGAAAGGCGTCCCGGTCCTTCAGCAGGGTGGTGATGTCCTTGAAGAGGATGCCTTCCTTGGGGAAGTTCGGGACGTCCCGGATCTTTTCCCGCAGGGCGGCCAGGGCGCGGGTGTCGCCACCGAGCGCGTCCGTCGTCACGGAGCGATAGTCTATGGCGTTTGGGGTCCGCGGCGCGCCAGCCCGGCCCGCACGATCGCCCATTCCTCGCGGTCGAGCGCTCCGAAGAGCACCAGCCCTCCTACATAGATCCCGGCGCCGAGCGGAACGAGCGCCCAGAGGGGGGCGGCGCGCAGCACCGCCAGCACGGCCCCCATCACCCCCCCGCTGATCAGGACGGGCAGCACTGCGCGCACCGCCGGCAGAGCCTGGAGGTGCCGGCTGACCATCCACCAGCCGCCCAGGAAGAGTGCGACCTCGGTGAGCGTCGAGGCCACCGCCGCGCCGAGGTAGCCGGCGAGCGGGATCAGCACCAGGTTCAGCCCCAGGTTGACGGCGAGCGTGAGCAGGGCCAGCCGGGTGAAGTCGTTCTGCCGGTTCATCGCGGTGAGCGTGTAGACGAACGCGTTGTTGACGAAGAGGAAGAAGACCGAGACGGCCAGGATCTGGAGCGCGGGGATGGCCGGCGTGTAGGCGGGGGCCGTCAGGCGGACGAGGGGCGCGGCGGTCACGGCGAGGCCGACCGAGAGGGGCACGCCGAGGACGGCCAGCATCTTGTAGGACTTCTCGTAGGCGAGCTTGAGCCGTGAACCGCCGCCGGTCGAGAGCAGGGACAACACCGGGAAGACCGCGCCCATGGTGGACTGCGGAATCCAGGCGATCGCATCGACGTACTTGTTGGCCGTCGAATACCACCCGACCATCTCGAAGCCGCGCCAGAGCTGGAGGAGGACGATGTCGACCTGCGCGTACACCGTGGTCAGCGTGAAGCCCAGCGCGAGCGGGATCCCGGCCGCCAGCAGCCTCCGCAGGAACCGCCAGTCGAACCGGGGCGTGATCCGCTCGTGCCAGCCAAGGCGCACCACGGCGAGCGCGAACAGGCAGGTGAAGCCGTAGCTCGCGCTGTAGACCCAGAGGAAGGTGTCCCAGCTCGCACCCTGCCGCACGGCGTACAGCGTGAGCCCGAGCAGGATCGCGGCCTCCGCCAGGATGGCGATCGCCTCGTAGCTGAGCCGGCCGCGGATGTAGAAGACCGCCCGGAGCAGGCTGGAGTACGAGGTCGTCAGCAGCAGGGCGAAAGCTCCCAGGGTGAATGGGAACAGCGCCGGGCTGAGCAGGCGCAGGGCCGCCGCCATGACGAGCAGGGCGAGCACCAGCAGCAGGAGGCGCAGACTGATCAGGTTGCCCAGGTATCGGTCCAGCTCGCCCCGATCGCGGGAGACGTCGCGGACGAAGACGGTCTGGAGCCCGAGGTCGGCGATGATCCCGGCGAGCGTCGCGTAGACGACCATCGTGGAGAAGCGGCCGAAGTCCGCGGCAGGCAGGTGCCGCAGCATGAGGATGACCACGACGAAGACGCCGACCTTGGCCAGCGCCCGGGCGCTCACGACCAGGACGCTGTTGCGCAACGTTCGGCTGGCCAGCCCGGCGCTCACGCGGCCCATTCTGGCAGCCCCAAGGAGGCCGGAACTTTTCGGGGCGTTGCGCGTCGTACCGGCGTGATCAAATCGCTGCTCGCGCTTGCCATCCTGACCATGGGCCTTGTGACCGGCGCCTGCGGCTCGACCTCCGCGGCGGCCGACCCGCCGGTTGCGCTGGGCCAGGGCGACGACGGGCGCACGATCAGCGTCGCCCGCGGCACGGTGATCGAGCTGACCCTGCAGAACTCCTTCGGGCCGCCCGGCTCATCACTCACCTGGGACGCGGTGAGCAGCGACGCGGCGGTGCTGACCCGGTCGGCGGTGAGGCTGGACCCGGCGAGCTCGGCCGGACCGATGCTGCAGGGCACCCAGCGGTATATCGCGGATTTCCGGGCGGCGGCGTCCGGGAGCGCCCGGATCGTCGCCACGGGAACCCGCCGCTGCGAGGCGATGAACCCGGCGTTCTGCCACGGGACCACGATGTCGGTGACGGTGACGGTCACCGGATAGGCGCCGCGCCGGGGCCAGGGACACCGGCCTCATCTGGCATGCTGGACCTGCGTGCAGCAGCGGATCGCGTTCACCCATCTGACCGATGGGCGGCAGATCGCGTACGCCCTCGCGGGCTCGGGCCCGTTCCTCGTCTTGCCCCCACCCTGGGTCAGCCACCTGGAGCTGGGGTGGGCCATCCCCCCGGAGCGCCAGTTCTACGAAGCCCTGGCGCAGGGGCGAACGCTGGTCCGATACGACGACCTCGGCTGCGGGCTCTCCGACCGAAACCGGACCGACTTCTCGGTGGAATCGTCGCTCCGGGTGCTGGAGGCGGTGCTCCGCGCGATCGGGGCCGAGCGCTTCGATCTGATGGGGACCTCGATCGGCACCTTCGTCACGGCAGCCTGGTCCGCCACCCGTCCGAGGACCGTGAAGCGACTCGTCCTCTACGGCGGCTGGGTCCTGGGGGAGGCCGTGGCGCCGCCACAGGTGCGCGAACACATCCTCGGCCTGGTCCGCAGTCACTGGGGGCTGGGGTCAGACCTTCTGGCCGACCTGCTCATCCCCGACGCCCCGCCCTCCATCCGGGCTGCCTACGTGCGGTACGAACGATCGAGCGCGTCCCCCACGGTGGCTGCGCGGGTGCTCGAGCAGGCCTACCGCATCGACCTGCGGGAGTACCTGGGCCGCATCCAGACGCCGACGCTGGTGCTGCATCGGGAGCAGGACCGCGCCGCACCCGCGAGCCAGGGTCAACTGCTGGCGGACTCCGTGCCGGGCGCCCGGCTGCAGCTCCTGCCCGGTCGCACCCACGTCGCCTTTCTGGGCGACTCCCAGGCTCTGATCCGAGCGGCGCGACGCTTCCTGCGCCTGCCGGTGGGCTCGCTTCCAGCCGGGCCGACGCTGACGACCCGGCAGCGAGAGGTGGCCGCCCTGGTCGCCGAGGGCCTGACGAACCACGACATCGCCGCCCGACTCAAGATCGACGAGCGATCCGCGGAAGGACACGTCGAGCGGATTCGCAACCGGCTCGGCGTGCGCTCGCGCTCCCAGGTGGCAGCCTGGTGGGCGGCCTCCCAGAACTGAGGTATTTTTCCGCCTGACTCTTGCGCCGGCCCGCGCGACAATCGCCGCATGAAGCGGGTCGCGGTCGGCGCGTATGCCGGGTTCGCCTACCTCCTGTTCCTCACGGCAATCGTCTGGGCCGTCCTGTTCCTCGCGGACCTCGGCGGGCTGAAGACGATCGACAGCGGACGCGGCTCGCCCGGGAGCGGGGCGCCGGCTCTGGCCGTCGATGGCGGCTTGCTGGGACTCTTCGCGCTGCAGCATTCCCTGATGGCCCGACGATCTTTCAAGCGCGCCTTCACGCAGCTCGTGCCTGCGCCCCTGGAGCGCAGCACGTACGTGCTGCTGGCCAGCGCCATCCTCCTGTGCCTGGTCTGGCAATGGCGACCGATGCCCGCCGTCGTGTGGCACCTGCGCTGGGCCCCGGCGGCCGCCGCCCTCACGGCCGTCTCCGTGCTTGGCTGGCTGATCGTGGTCTCGTCGACGTTCATGATCAACCACTTCGACCTCTTCGGCCTGCGCCAGGCGTATCTCTTCATCCGATCCCAGGCCTACCGGCCCGTCGATTTCAAAGAGCGCTGGCTCTACGCGCTCGTCCGGCACCCGATGATGCTGGGACTGGTGATCGCCTTCTGGGCGACCCCGACCATGTCGGCCGGCCATCTGCTGTTCGCCACCGCGTCCACGGCTTACATCGGCCTCGGCACGATGCTCGAGGAGCGCGACCTGCGCCAGAGCCTGGGCGCGACCTACCTCGACTACGCGAAACGCATTCCCGCGTTCATCCCCAGGCCCGGCCAGCCGGGGAGGCCCGGTGCGTCGCGGGGCCTGGGTTGGCAGCTCGGCAGCTCGACGGAGGATTAGCGGAAGCCCGAGAAACCCACTGCTAACATGGCCGCCATGCCAGAGGCGACCGGGCGGCCGCGCGTCTTCAGCGGCATCCAGCCGAGCGGGTTCCTGCACATCGGCAACTACCTGGGGGCGATCCGCAACTGGGTCCGCGACCAGGAGCGGTACGAGAACATCTTCTGCATCGTCGACCTGCACGCCTTGACGCTGCCGATCGAGCCGGCGGTGCTGCGGGAGCAGCGTCTCGACCTGGCCGCCACGCTGATCGCGGCCGGCATCGATCCGCTGCGCTCGGCGCTGTTCCTGCAATCCGACATCCCGGCCCACTCCGAAATGGCCTGGATCCTGGAATGCTTCACGCCCATGGGGTGGCTGGAGCGGATGACGCAGTTCAAAGAGAAAGCCGGCCGCCAGTCTCACGAGCGGATTGGCGCCGGCCTGCTCCACTATCCGGCGCTGATGGCGGCCGACATCCTCCTGTATGACACGAACCTCGTGCCGGTCGGCGAGGACCAGCGCCAGCATCTCGAGCTGACCCGGGACCTGGCCCGCCGCATGAACCAGCGGTACGGGGAGATCTTCGTGGTTCCGGAAGCGCTCATCCGCGAGGCGGGCGCGCGCATCATGGGCCTGGACGACCCGGGAAAGAAGATGAGCAAGAGCATCGCGGCCGCGGCCCCGGGTCACGCCATCGGGATCATGGATCCGCCCGACGTCATCCGGAAGAAGTTCGCGCGGGCGCAGACGGACACCGAGCCCGCCGTCCGCTTTCCGGCCGGCGCCGGCGTCAACAACCTGCTCGAGATCTACCGCACGGTTCGCGAACGCAGCTGGGACGAGGTGAAGGCGGAGTTCGAGGGGAAGCAATACAGCGCGCTGAAGCAGGCGGTGGCCGACGCCGTGATCGAGGTGCTGGGGCCCGTGCAGGAGCGCTATCGCGCCGTCCGTCAGGACGACGCGGCGATGCTGCGCGCGCTGGAGGCGTCGGCGCAGCGGATCAGACCGGTGGCCGAAGCCACGCTGCGGCGCGTGCAGGAAGCGGTCGGTCTCCGCTGACCCCATGCCGGAGACCCGGCGGCTTGCCGCGCTGATGCCGCTGCCCGCCTTGCTGGGCGGGACGCTGGCGGCGCTCGTCGCACTGGGCCGGGTCGCCTGGGCGGTGCAGACCCGTGGATCCGGCGGCCTGTTCAACGACTTCTACGACTACTGGGGCGCGGCGGCGCTGCTCAATCGCGGCCGCGCACCGTACGACATCACGGCGCTGGCCGCCCTGCAACACGACGCCGGCCTGCAGGCCACGACCGGCAGCGGCTACTCCTATCCCCTCTTCTTTGCCGAGCTCATCCGTCCGCTCGGGCTGCTGCCCCCGCGCGCCGCCGCCATCGTCTTTTCGGGCTGCAGCCTGATCGCGCTGATCGCCGCGATCGCGCTCCTGCTTGGAACGTTCCCTCACCTCGACTGGCCGACCGCCGCGGTCGGCGGGGTCGTCGCGGGGCTGTTCCCGCCGGTGATCGGGTCGCTCTACTTCGGGCAGGCGAACCTGGTGGTCCTCCTCCTGCTCGCCCTGGCGTTCCGCACGGTCCTGCCGGAGCCGCTGCTCGCGATCGCGGGCGTGATCAAGCTGTATCCGATCAGCGGGCTCGTGGCGTCGCTGGCGCGGCGGCGGGTAGGGTGGTTCGCGATCGGCCTCACCATCTTCCTCGGGCTCCTGCTCCTGCCGCAGCTGTTCAACCCGGGCAACCTGTCTTCCCGGACCGGCTACTTCCTCTCCCCCGACACCTACTGGAGCAACGCGTCCATCAACGGGTTCCTGAGCCGGCTGGCCTACCCGTCGGCCTGGACCCGGCCGCCGCTGCCCGGGCTGCCGGTCGAGCCGCTCATGATCGCGATCGTCGCGATACTCGCGCTGGCCGCGACGGCGCTGGTGCTGACCCTGCGCGGGAGTCCGTGGACGGGCTGCCTGGCGCTGATGACCTGGGTCGGCGTGGTCGGAGCGCCCAAGAACTCGCTCTGGAACTTCACGCCGCTGCTGCTGTGCGTCGCCTTCGCCTGGCCGCTCGCCCGCCGGACGCCGTGGCTGATCGCAGCCGGCGCCGTTGGATGGTTGCTGATCGAAGCCCAGGCGCAGCTCGACGCCGCGCGCGAAACCGCGTACCACGCCGGTCCGCAGCTCAGCTGGCTGTCCTCCGTCGGGCTGTACGGCGCCCTGCTGATCGGAGGCGTCACCGCCTACCTGCTGATCGCGCGGCGGGATCCGGCTAGCTCGGGGACGGCACTTCGGCGACCTTCTCCGTGATCTGGTACTCGAGGTACATGCCGAGCATGAGGCGGGTCTGCGACTCGAGCGCGGGCACGACACTGAACAGGAGGCCGACCAGCGGATAGGTCGCCAGCTGCAGGTAGGCCCACACCCGCCGCCAGTAGCTCCAGGCGCGCGGCATGGGTGGATTCAGCCGGGATTCGACCGCGATCAGCGCCGCGATGTTGAAGAACGCGATATTGATCAGCACGAACGCGTAGAAAGCGAGCGTGTCGGCCCAGATGGTGAGATTCCAGTCGAAGGACAGGAGCCGTGGCACGGCCGCGCCGAAGAGCAGGAGCACCGGCATGGTCGTCCAGGTGAGGTGGTTGAAGACCATGTAGCCGTAGCGGCGGGCCCGCAGCAACAGCGGGATCTCGGAATGGCGGAGCAGGCGCAGGCTGATGTACGGGATGTCGCTCACGCCCCACGCCCACCGCTTGATCTGGTTGTACTGGTTGCGATGGGTGGCGGCGCGGTCCCAGGGCCAGATCCCTCGATCCCGGTCCGCGGCCTCCGGCGCATCCCCATAGATGGGCAGGAAGACGGAGAACATCTGGAGCCGGCCGTGGGTGCCGAAGAACGACTTCCAGTAGAAGCGCGAGTCTTCCGGGATGACGTCATCGTCCCAGTAGCCGACCCGGTGGACCAGGTCCATCGACATCGAGTAGCTGCTGAACGCGATCATCCGGTCCGGCCGCGACTCAAGGAACATCTGCCACTGGGTGCAGGCGCTCGCCATGACCCGCACCGCCGTGGGGACGCGCCAGAGGTTGTTGTGGAACATCGGGATCGGCTGCCAGATCCCTTCGAGCCGGTTGGGCGCGAGCACGAAATGATAGGTCACGTAGGCGAAGTACTGAGGATGGACGCGGAAATCGGAGTCGAGGTCGGTCACGATGGTCTCGGCGGGATCGAGCCCCATCGCGTCGAGCTCGCGCTTGAGCACGGGGCCGCCGTACGCCATGGCCGCCGACTTGCCCACCACGATGCCGGGCAGCAGCGGGTCTTTGATGTGGATGAAGGCCCGGAGCTGGGAACCGAATTCCTCCTGCAGCCGGCGCACGTTCTCAAAGCCCGCCCGGTCGGACTCGCGGGTGATGATCGCCACCACCTTGTTCCCTTTGGGATAGCGGGCCTCGGCCACCGCCCGCACCGTCTCCCGGAGCACGCCGTACGGCTCCGTGTAGGTCGGGATCAGGACGGCATGGACGATGCGGTGCGGATCGGGCCGGCCGGGATCGGTGCCGAGCGCTTCGCAGCGCTGCCACCAGTCGACCCGCATCTCGCGGCGCATGCGGCGATAGGTCCGCCGGATGGTGACGACCACCAGGAAGGTGCGCAGGACCCAGTAGACGTCCAGGGCGAAGATGGCGACCGCGACGTAGGGGGCGAAGAAGAGGGAGCCGATCAGCGGCGCCAGGATGATCGTCCAGGTCAGCAGTCCGGGGGCCACCTCGAGCGCGCGCTGAATTCGCCTCTGGCGGCCAGTGAGCACGGCGGTCCTGGGCAATCGTCGCCTCCCCGATCGATCTCCGGTCAGTCTAGTCGACCGGCGACGGCGATCCCGGCCGGGATAAGAAGTTTGCGCCGGCGGGCGATCCGTGCCGGATCGCTATCCCGGTCCGGACCCGAGTTGGTAACCGTTGTGCCACGCCCATGGCACAGCCGCGAACGGCGCAGTATACTGGGGGCCGGGTACAAGGCAGGTACGGATTGAACCTGCCCACGACGTTCCGCCGGAAAGCCGGCGAGCCGTTGGCCCGACCTGGAGTCCAGGCCCAATCTTGCGCACCAAGGAGCGCCTTTGACCTTCCGGTTACCGCCTGTCGCTGCGGGATCCCCCTTTGCCCACCGGGCTCCCGACCTGACGGCATCCCGTCTGTCGATCTCGGCTGCTCCTGAAAGCCAGGCGGCCACCCTGCTGGAGCACCTCGGGCCGGAAACGCTGGTCCAGTTGATCAGCGAAGCGACCGAGGGTGACGGATACGTGGACATCGTGCCCACCCCGGTTCGCCTGACCCTGCACCTGCAGAAACGCAGCGCCACGCGGATCGAGCGGTTCGGGCTGGTGGGCGCCCTCTACGGCACGGCCACAAAGGATCTCGCCTTCGCCGTCGAGCGCCTGCATCCGGACCCCGATCCGAGCAAGGACGCGGGCGACATCATCGCGATCGAGGCCTTCGACCTGGCGCTGGAGTCGGTCCCCTACGTCGAGGACGACGACTGGGTGGCACGACGGCTGCGCGCCCTGCAGGAGGCCGCCCACCTGCCGCTCGTCCAGGCGGGGCAGGCGTTCGCCAACCACGAACGGCAGTGGCTCGCCTGGCAGGCGGAGCAGGACGCGCGACCGTACGAGGTGGAGAGCGAAGGCTTCCTCTGCGCCCGATGCGACAACCTGCAGCAGGGCGCCTCGGCGAAGTGCAACGTGTGCGGCGCGACCAACGGCGACCGCGGCGCAGGCGCACTGATCGTGCTCAGCCGGCGCGGCGGATTCAAGGAAGGAGACCGCGTCATCATCCGGCCGGTCCACGGCGCAGAGCGCGAAGGCGCGCTCGTGCGCTCGGACGGCGGCGCCCGCCGCTGGGTCGTCAAGCTGCGCGACGAGGGGATGCTCGGTGCGGGCACCATCCGACCCCAACCGATCACGGCCGTGGTCGAGGTGCAGCAGCGGACGTTGAACGGTTTCGCCGAAGGCGACATCAGCCTCCGCCGGGTCGCCGCGCTGCTGATCGCTCCGGACGAAGTGCATCCGCCGGGGACCTCGGACCTGCTGCCGTTCGACGGGCGGCTGAACCCGAGCCAGCGGCAGGCCGTCGCCAGCGCGGTCAACCTCCTGCCGGGCAGCATGATGCTGGTCCAGGGCCCGCCCGGCACCGGGAAGACGACCTCCATCGTCGAGACCGTGCGCCAGCTGGTGGCCCGGGATCCGAACGTGCGAATCCTGATGAGCTCGCATGCGAACACGGCGGTGGACAACGCGCAGGAGCGGTTGCAGGGTCTCGATTCGCTGCGCATGGTCCGGATCGCCGAGCCGGAGAAGGTCGACCCCAAGTTTCGGGCATCGATCGTCGAGCCGGACGATCCGCGGGTGCGCTCGGCGCACGTCGTGTTCGGCACCGTCAACCGAATCGCGCTCGCCCTGCGCGAGGCCGAGATGTTCGACTGGCTGATCCTGGACGAGGCGAACAAGGTCCGGTTCACGGAGACGCTTCCCCTGCTCCGGCTGGCGCCGCGCTGGCTGCTGGTCGGCGACCACCGTCAGCTGCCGCCCGTGCTGGACGAGAGCGCCGCGGCCTTCCAGGTCGGCGACGAGGAGGCCCGGGTGATGGTGCGCGACGCCAGCTTCTTCGAGCTGAGCTGGGCGGTGATCCCGGAGACGAACCTGGTCATGCTCGACGAGCAGTACCGCATGGCGGCGGCGATCGGGAGCTACGTCTCGCAGGCGTCCTACGACGGGCGCCTGCAGAACAGCCCCGAGATGGCCGCGCTCCGCTCGCCCCTGCCCTGGCCGTTCAATCGCAACCTCACCTGGCTGACCATCCGCGGCCGGGAGAAGAAAGGCGGATCGGGAAGTCTCTCCAACCGCGCCGAGATCGAGGCGGTCGGTCGCGTGGTCCGGCACCTGCAGCGGCTGGGGCTGGAGCACTTACGGGTCGCCGTAATCGCGATGTACCAGGACCAGGTCACCCAGCTCCGCCGCGAGCTGCGCCAGATCACGCTGCCGGGGCTGGCCATCGACACCGTCGACGCGTTCGAAGGGGAGGAGGCCGATGTCGTCATCCTGAGCCTGGTGCGCAGCAACGAGGCCGAGCGGATCGGCTTCCTCAAGAAGGCGCAGCGGCTGAACGTCGCGATCTCGCGCGCGAAGCAACTGCTCGTGGTGGTGGGCGACATCGAGACGATGACCGGTCGGGAGGGCCAGGAGCTGTACCGCCCGCTGCTCGAGCACGTCGAGCGCGAGGGGCGCGTCGCGGGGATCGGCGCCCTGCACGCCATGGACCAGGCGGCCGGCGGCCGGCATCGCGATCGTCGCGGCGTCCGTCCCGCGGCCGGCACCGGGAGGCGCTCGCGGCGCCGCCGCCGCGGCGTGGGCGCACCACTCGGAGCGGCAGCCAGGCCGCTCGATGGCACGGTGGGCGACCAGGAGGCCGCGGCTGCTGCCACTGCCGGCCCGGCAGGCGAGGCCACGATCGAGGGGGCTGTCCCGGATGCGGGGTCGGGGCCCGAGGGGGCCGTGGATGGGCGGGGCGTTCCGCCGAAGCGGGCTCGGCGCCGGCGCGGTCGCCGACGCTCGAGCTTCAACGGCCGGACCGAGTCGCGCAATGGTGCCGGCCTGGCGTCGGGCGGTGAAGGCGGGGAGGCGCGCGACTCGGGCGGCGGATCCGCGGGCGACGCGAGCGGCGATCAGGGCGGCACGGCCGGCGAGGCCAGCGGCCGAGGCGGCGCTACGGCTGAGCCCGCTGCGCCGGCGAACCGGGTTGCGGCGGCTCCCGTCGGCGATCGCATCGCGTAGCGGGGGCTCATGCGGCGGCTGTTCCGCGGCAAGCTGTGGCGTCACGCTGACTTCCTGAAGCTCTGGTCGGGGGAGACGGTCAGCGAGTTCGGCAGCCAGGTCACCGTCCTGGCGCTGCCCACGGTCGCGATCCTGATCCTGAAGGCGACGCCCTTCCAGATCGGGCTGCTCGGCGCATTCGAGTTCCTCGCCTTCCCCGTCCTCGGCCTGGTCGCTGGCGTGTACGCGGATCGCCTCCGGCGGCGACCGATCATGATCATCTGCGACATCGGCCGGGCGATCGCGCTGGGGTCGATCCCCTTCACGGCGGTGCTCGGCGTGCTGTCCATCTACCAGCTGTACCTGGTCGCCATCTTCGCGGGTATCTTCCGCGTGTTCTTCGACGTCTCGTACCAGTCCTACCTGCCGGCGCTGATCGATCGCGCCGACCTGATCGAGGGCAACAGCAAGCTCCAGGTCAGTGAGTCGGCGGCGCAGATCGGCGGCCCTCCGATCGCGGGGTTCCTGATCCAGCTGATCGGCGGGGCGAAGGCGATCGCGGTCGATGCCGCGTCCTTCCTGGTCTCGGCGATCGCGATCTGGGCGCTCAGGAAACCGGAGCCGCCGCCCAACCCGGCCACGGACGCGGGCGTCAGCGGATTCCTGCCCGAGATGAGGGAGGGCATCCAGGTGGTCTTCGGAAACCGTTACCTGTGGCGCATCGCGGGGTGCACGGCAACCTCGAACCTTGGCAGCAACATGGTGTTCGCGGTGTTCCTGATCTTCGCCTACCGCATCCTCGACCTGAAACCCGGCCAGGTCGGGCTGATCTTCGGCGTCGGCGCGATCGGCTTCCTGGTCGGCGCACTGATCGCCTCAACTGCGGCGGCGCGGCTCGGCCTCGGTGTCACGCTGGCCGTCGCGATCGGAATCGGGGCTGTCGCGAACCTCGCGATTCCGCTGGCGCTCTACGGCCCTCCGGTCATGGTCCTCACCGTCCTGACCTTCGTAGCCTTCCTGACCCAACCGGTCTACAACATCAACCAGGTGAGCCTTCGCCAGGCGATGACGCCCGACCGCGTCCAGGGGCGGATGAACGCCACCATGCGGACGATCGTGTGGGGCACGATTCCGATCGGATCGTTCCTGGGCGGGACTCTGGGATCCACCGTGGGCATCGTGCAGACGATCCTGATCGGCGGAGCGGTCGGGACCCTGGCCATCCTGTGGGTCGTCCTTGGGCCCGTCGTCCGCCTTCGCGAGCAGCCGGCCATGGCGGAGTCGTGACCGCGCAGGACGCGCTCGATCTCGTCGACTGGCGGCGGCGGGTCGGTGATCTCTACCGGATGCGCGGCGAGGGGGCGCTCCTGAGGTTCAGACGCGGGCGCGACGAGCTGTTCCGCACGCATCCGCAGTCGCCCATCGCAGCGGACGCGCGATCGCGATTCGCGGGCCTGCGCTACTTCGATCCGGATCCACGTTACCGGATCGGCACGCGCCTGGAAACGCTCGCGGAGGACGAAGGCCTCGAGATCGACACCGGCGGCGAGGACGGCGTGATCCGGTACCGACGGGCGGGCGAACTCCGTTTCCGGGTCGACGGCGTCGCCTGCCGCCTGACCGCGTTCTGGCTGATCGGCTATGGCGGCGGGCTGTTCCTGCCGTTTCGCGATGCGACGTCGGGCACGGAGACGTACGGTGGAGGTCGCTACCTGTTCGACACCGTGAAGAACACCGACGGGCTCGCGCTCGAGATCCGCGCGGGGTCCAGCGAGGTCGTGATCGACTTCAATTACGCCTACAACCCCTCCTGCGCCTATGACGCGCGGTGGGCCTGCCCGCTCGCCCCCAGAGAGAACTGGCTGCAGGTGCCCGTTCGCGCCGGGGAGATGGCGTACCAGGCGCCCTGAGTCCGGGCTGATCGCTCGCGATCAGATCCCGGTCCGAGTCAGGCGCGCCGAGAGGTGATGCGTCATCGGCACGGAATGCATCGCCATCCCGAGCTCGTAGACGAGATCCTCGTCCGAGAGCCAGATGCTGCGGCGGACGGCGATCACCGTCTTGGCGGTCGGCGTTCGCTCGAAGCTCGCCGTCTGCAGGTCTATCCGCGTGCCGGAAACCTCGCCGACCTCGATCTCGGCGAAGCCGATCGCCTGGGCGATGACGAACTCCACACGGTTCTCACCGACTGCGCGCAGGTAGCCGGACTCGGCATGGAGCGGGCGTCCATCCTCGGGGGATTGGGTTCGTTGCTGGTACGCGAGGAACGGTTTGCCATTGTGCGAGAAGCGGATTTCCTCGCGGTAGCGGAATGGCGCAATGGTTGGGTACGCGCCCTGTCCGTCACCGACCCACGTGCCGAGCAGAAAGGCGACCGGGCGGACCTGAGGGTGGAGCTCAGCTGTGACCATGACGGACTGGCCTCGGCAGGATTTGAACCTGCGACGCCCGCCTTAGGACGGCGGCGCTCTATCCGGGCTGAGCTACGAGGCCGTGGTGGCAGTATATCGGCCGCCGGTGACCCGCTAGAATTGGCATTCGCCGTTCGGGGCGTAGCTCAGCCAGGTTAGAGCGCACGGTTCGGGACCGTGAGGTCGGAGGTTCAAATCCTCTCGCCCCGACTTCCCTCTGTCCCCTTAGCCGATGGCTACCAGGGTCGCCCCGGCGACGATGGCCGCGGCTCCGGACAGTTTCAGCACGGTCCCCTCGCGCTCGCGCAGCCGCCAGATCCCCCACGCGGCGACCAGGACGATCGCCGACTCCCGGAGCGGCGCGACCACCACGAGCGGCGCGATGCGGTAGGCGATCAGGACCATGAAGAACGCGACCGTCATCAGGACCCCGATTACGACCGCGCGCGGCCAGGACGGCTGCGCCAGGGGATGACGCCGCTCGCGCCAGATGGAAATCGGGACCAGCCCGGCGCTCGCCACCAGCCACAGGCCCCAGAGGTACAGCCATGGTGGCCCCAGCCGGACCCCGACCCGATCGACGGCGCTGTACAGCGCGATGGCGACTCCCGTCGCAAGGGCGGGAGCCAGCGCGCGGCCGGCTCCGACCGGTCGGCGGATCGCCCACATCCCGAGCAGCAGGCACAGGACCCCTGCCAGCTCGCCCGGGCGCACGTGCTCCCCGAGGACCACCAACCCGAGGATGACGGCGACCGCCGGCGCCGTCCCGCGCGCGATCGGATAGACGACCGAGAGTTCGCCGCGCCGGTATGCCGTGGACAGGAACACGAAGTACACCACCTCGAGCGCGCCCGAGACCAGGCACAGCACCCATCCCGCCGGCGGAAGTCCGGGGTGACCCGCGACCAGCCAGGCCACGACGACCAGCGGCGTCATCAGGACGGCCGATGATGAAACCGCCCGGGTCGCCGACGCCAGCGGGTCTTCCGATCCTTTCAGGAGGGTGTTCCAGGTCGCGTGCAGGAGGGCGGCCATCAGGACGAGCGGGAAGACGGCCGGTGCCACGCCCGCGAGTCTAACCACAAGGCCGCGGACCGGCATCGCCCTCCTCGACAGGCGCCCGCCCCGTTTCCACCCTGTGCGATAGGATCGGTATCAAGTGATGGCTATCCGCGCGATCTGGACCGGCACGATCTCCTTCGGGATGGTCTCCATCCCGGTGCGGCTGTACTCGGCGACGGAGTCGCAGGACGTGCGCTTCCACCTGCTGCACAAAGGGTGCGGCGCCCGGCTCAAGAACGTCCGCTGGTGCCCGGTCCACGAGAAGGCGATCGCCTGGGAGGACACCGAGCGCGGCTTCGAGTACGCGAAGGGCAAGTACGTGCCCATCAGCGAGGAGGAGCTCGATCGCCTGCCGGTGAAGACCGTCCACGGCGTCGACATCTCCGACTTCGTCAGGCTGGAGGAAGTCGACCCGATCTACTTCGACAGGGCCTACTACCTTGCACCGGATGCGAATGGCGCCAAGGCCTTCGTCCTCCTCCGCCGAGCGCTCGAGGAGACCGGACGGGCGGCGGTCGCGAAGGTCGCGATCCGCGACAGGGAGAGCCTGTGCCTGGTCCGACCCTACGGTGACATCCTGACCCTGGAAACCATGTTCTACGCGAACGAGATCCGCGCGACGCGCGACCTCGAGAACGCCGCGCCGGCGGACGTGAAGCTGTCGCCCAAGGAACTGCAGATGGCCGTCTCCCTGATCGAGAACCTGAGCGACGAGTTCGACATCACGAAGTACGAGGACGAGTACGAGCGCGCCATCAAGCAGTTGATCGAGGCCAAGCTCAAGGGCAAGCCCCTGCCGCCCGCCCCGCAACCATCCGGCGGCGAGGTCATCGACCTGATGGAAGCCCTGCGCGCCTCGATCGAGGCCTCCAAGAAAAGCGGGACCGGATCGACCCGCAAGCCGGCGCCCACGGCGCGCACAACCCCGACCGCGCGTCCGGCCGCCACCACTCGCCGCCGGCGGAAATCCGCCTAGCGACGGGACGAACCGTCAGGGCTTTCCGCCGAGGCCGTCGCATCGATCCGCTTGAGAGCCAGCTCGAAGGCGCTCGGCGTCAGGATGCCCAGGAAGCCTCCGTTGAAGACGGCGACCCAGGCCGCGTCGTAGAGCAGCATCTCGGCCAGCGCGTCGTGCAGGGTGGAGGTGACCGAGACGCAGGCCGGCACCACCCGGGCCCGATCACCCACGCGACCGTCGCCCGTCACGTCCACGCGTGAGATCTCTCCATAGAGGCTCCCGTCGGGCTTCAGCACGACCGCGAACGCCGTCCCATCCGACAGCACCTGGCGGGCCTTCGCCAGCGGATCGTCCAGCGCCAGCACCGGCGGCCGCTCCAGCAACTGCTGATCGATCGGCGTCACCGACAGCCGCTTCAACCCTCGATCCGGACCCAGCAGATCGCGGACGAGGTCGGTCCTGGGCTCGGCCAGGATGTTCGCCGGAGTGTCGAACTGCTCCAGCACGCCGCCGTCGCGCAGGATCGCGATCCAGTCACCCAGCTTGATCGCCTCGTCGATGTCATGGGTGACGAAGATGATCGTCTTGCGAACGTCCCGCTGAATGCGGAGGAACTCGTTCTGCAGCCGTTCCCGCGTGATGCGATCGATGGCGCCGAAGGGTTCGTCCATCAGCAGCACCGGCGGATCGGCCCCGAGCGCCCGAGCGACGCCGACCCGCTGGCGCTGGCCGCCCGACAGCTGGCTGGGATAGCGGCGTCGATACACGTTGGGGTCGAGCCCCACCAGCTCGAGGAGCTCGTCCACGCGCGCCTCGATCCGCTTGCGGTCCCATTCCAGCAGCCTGGGTACGGTCGCCACGTTGTCCGCAATCGTCAGGTGCGGGAACAGGCCCACGTTCTGGATCACGTAGCCCATCTTCAGGCGCAGCGCGACCGGATCGATATGGGTCACGTCCTGGTCGTCCAGCAGGATCCGCCCGCTGGTCGGCTCGATCAATCGGTTGATCATCTTCAGGGTGGTCGTCTTGCCCGACCCGGACGGCCCAACCAGCATGCTGGTCTGCCCGGAAGGAAACTCGAGGCTCAGCTCATTGACGGCGACCTGCCCGTTCGCCCACCGCTTGGACAGGCGTTCCAGCCGGATCATGGCAGCGATCCAACTCTACCCCGGCCGCCGATGCCGACGCGGCGCTGGAATCGCCATCGCCGCGGCACTCGCTCCGAGGCGACCTCTCCGCGCCCCGGCCAGCGCTTGCTAGCATCGGCATCATGCTCGCGGCGGGCGTGCTCGCCGACGCCACCGATCCATGGATCCGCTGGGACTGGGTTTTCCGCCACATCCCGGTGATCGGGGGCGCGCTCGTCCAGCACGTCCAGCTCACCGCGATCGCGGTCGGCATCGGCCTGCTGATCTCGCTGCCACTGGGGTTCTGGGCGTGGCGCATCCCGCTCGCGCGGGGACCCATCCTCTCCCTCACGGGCATCCTCTACACCATCCCGTCCCTGGCCCTGTTCGCGATCCTGGTGCCGTTCACCGGGCTGAGCACGTTGACGGCGGAGATCGGCCTGGTGAGCTACACGCTCCTGATCCTGATCCGCAACGTCGTCGTCGGTCTCGACGGGGTGCCGGCGGAGGTGCGTGAGGCCGCGACCGGGATGGGGTACCGGCCGCTCGCCCGCCTGATTCGGATCGACTTCCCCCTCGCCGTGCCGGCCATCATCGCCGGCATACGGATCGCCACGGTCACGACCATCGGGCTGGTCACGGTCACGGCCCTGATCGGGCTGGGCGGCCTGGGCGAGCTCATCCTGCAGGGCCTGATCAACGACTTCAAGAGCCCGCTCCTGGTCGGCGCGGTCCTTTCCGTGGCGCTGGCAGTGGTCGCCGACCTGTCCCTCAGCGGCCTCCAGCGCCTGGCCACCCCGTGGAGCCGGGGAGAGGGGCGCGCGTGACGTTCCTGCAGAGCGCGGTGGCGTGGTTCCTCGACGGCGCCCACTGGCACGGCACGGACGGCGTCCCCAACCGCCTCAGCGAGCACCTCCTGATGTCCGGCGTCTCCGTGCTCGCGGCGGCGATCGTCGCCCTTCCCATCGGCATCGGGCTCGGCCACCGCGGGCGCGGCGGCTTCGTCGCCATCAACGTCTCGAACGTGGGCCGGGCGATCCCCTCCTTCGGGCTCCTCGTGATCGCCCTGCAGGTCTTCGGCATCGGCGCCAAGCCGGCCTTCGTGGCGCTCTTCGCGCTGGCGATCCCGCCCATGATGACGAACAGCTACGTGGGCATCACCCAGGTCGACCCGGACGTGCGCGAGGCGGCCCGCGGCATGGGCATGCGCGAGCGCGCCATCCTTTTCCGGGTCGAAATTCCCCTCGCGCTGCCGCTCATCATGGCCGGACTGCGCACCTCGGCGGTGCAGGTCGTGGCGACCGCCACCCTGGCCGCTCTGGTTGCCTGGGGCGGGCTCGGCCGGTACATCGTCGACGGGCTCGCCCAGCGCGATTTCGTACAGGTATTTTGCGGTGCGGTGCTCGTTGCCGTACTCTCGATCATCGTGGAGCTTGCCCTGGCCGGTCTCCAGCGCCTGGCCCTTCCGCGTGGTCTTCGCCTGACGCAAACGACATCGCCCGACGTACCCCGCGACCTGACGACCGGACTCAAAGCTGCGTAAGTTCACCGACGGAAAGGGAGGTCATCGATCCATGCGCGCAAACCGTGGCACCGTCATCGGCGGTCTCTTCGTCGGCCTCGCGTTTCTAACGGCGGGATGTGGGTCCTCACCGGGGGCCGGCGCCTCGCCGAGCGGCTCGCCCAAAGAATCGATCACCGTCGCGTCCTTCAACTTCTCGGAAAGCGCCATCCTGGCCCAGATCTACGGCCAGGCGCTCAAGGCCAAGGGCTACACCATCACCTTCAAGCTCAACCTCGGCAGCCGCGAGATCGTCGAGCCCGCCCTGGAGAAAGGCGACATCGACCTCTATCCCGGCTATGCCGCGACGGAGCTGGAGTTCCAGAACAAGGCCAAGGGTGAGGCCACGCCTGACGCGGTGGCGACCGTGGCCAAGCTGAACACCTACCTCAACCCGAAGGGCCTCGAGGCGCTGACCCCATCCAGCGCGGTCGACGAGAACGCGTTCGCCGTCCTCAAGAGCGGCAAGTGGGGCAGCTACACGAAGCTGTCCGACCTGACACCGGTCGCCTCCCAGATGGTCCTCGGCGGTCCGCCGGAATGCCCAACCCGGCCGTTCTGTGAGGCCGGCCTCAAGAAGGTCTACGGCCTGAATTTCAAGGACTTCAAGGCGCTCGACGCCGGCGGCCCCCTGACCAAGGCGGCACTCGACCAGGGCTCGATCGACATCGGGCTCATCTTCTCCAGCGACAGCGCCTACTCGACCGGCAAGTACGTCCAGCTGCAGGACGACAAGCACCTGCAGAACGCCGACAACGTCGTGCCGATCATCCGCAAGGACAAGGCGAACGATGAGGTCGTCAGCGTGCTGAACTCGGTCGATGCCAAGCTCACCACCGACGTCCTGGTCAGCCTCAACAAGAAGGCCGACGTCGACAAGGAAGACCCTGACGTGATCGCATCCGACTGGCTGAAGTCGAACGGATTCACGAGTTGAGGTCAACCCGGGCCAGGGGGCGGGCGGCGCGCGCCGTCCGCTCCCTGGCTCAGACCGCCGGTTCGACCACCACCGGCTCGGCGGGAGCAGCTTCGCCCGGTGGATGTGGATGGCGAGCGCGATCGTCCTGTACGTCGTGCCGATCGTGATCGCGCGGCCCGGATACAACCCGGCGCCGCCAGATCGCGGCGCTAGAGGCAGACGGCTGCCCCACAGCCTCGGCTCATGATCTCGAACCTCCCCCAACCCGGAAGTGACGCCTACCGGGCGCTGCTCGAACGGAAGCCCTTCCCGTCCGAGGTTCGCGAGGTGGTGGCCGCCATCATCGCCGACGTCCGGCGCCGGGGCGACGCCGCCGTCACCG
>DASQGL010000046.1:0-3185 GCA_035632635.1 Candidatus Limnocylindrales bacterium | reverse complement strand
GCATCTGGGCTGTCTTCTTCCCCTTCGTCCGGAAGGAGCAGTTCGAAAATTCGCCGATCGCCTGGCGGGTGGGCGGTTTCCCCCTGATGAGCCTGCTGGGGATCATCGCGAGCATCCTCGTCGGCTACGGCTTCTACCGGCTGGCGATCGACAGCACGTTCTCGACCAACCTGGCCTTCGCCGACGGCGGGGCGGTGGTCGGTTTGGTATTCGCCGCGATCTGGTTTTACGCCTTCAAGGCCTACCGTCGCCGGCAGGGCGTCGACATCGACCGGCGCTACGCGCAGATTCCGATCGAGTAATACGCGCTCAACTCCGGGCTCGCCCCGATTGGGGCGAGCCCGGGAGGAGACTGGAGGAGCGGCATGATTGACCACGACGACGGGGCAAAGATGAAGAGCCCCCACCCCGACCCACCCCCGCCTGGGGGGAGGGCGAAGGCCCCGCGGTACGTCCCTGAGGACTCGCTGAAGTCGCCGCGGTTCACTGGCATTCCCACGTTCGCCAGGCTGCCGAACGTGAGGGCCACCGAAGACGTCGACCTGGCGGTGGTCGGCGTTCCGTTCGACACCGGCGTTTCGTTCCGTCCCGGCGGGCGGTTCGGTCCCAATGCCATTCGCAGCGCGTCGGTCTTGCTCCGCGGGGCAAACCCCGTGCTGGAGGTCCACCCATTCCAGGTGCTTTCCTGCGTGGATTACGGCGACGTCGCCATCATCCCGGGATTCATCGAGCGAAGCTATGAGGTCATCGAGCGCGAGGTCGCGCCGCTGGTGGAGAAGGGCGTGGTTCCGCTGTTGCTTGGTGGTGATCACTCGGTCACGCTCCCCCACCTTCGCGCCACCCGCTCAATTGGGCCAGTGGCCGTCATCGACTTCGACGCGCACACCGATGCCTGGGACTCGTTCTTCGGGGAGAAGTACAACCACGGAACCTGGATGCGACGCGCGATCGAGGAAGGTTTGGTCGACGTGGACCACTCGATCGAGGTTGGCCTTCGTGGTTCGGTCTATGCCCCGGAGGACTGGACTATCCTGGAGAAGGAGCTGCACCTGGCGTATACGCCGACGCACGAGCTCTTGAATCGAGACCTGGGCGTGACGGTCGAGATGATTCGTAAGCGCGTTGCGGACCGGCCGACCTTCATCAGCTTCGACATCGATGTCGTCGACCCCGGGTTCGCGCCCGGCACCGGGACGCCTGAGGCGGGCGGCCTCTCGTCCTTCCAGGCGCTGGAGATCCTTCGGGGACTCAAGGGCATCAACTTCGTGGGCTTCGACCTGGTCGAGGTGATCCCCGCGTATGATCCCGCCGGCCAGACGGCCACGCTGGCGGCCAACATCGCCTTCGAAATGATCAGCCTGCTGGCCTTGCAGCGTCTTCGAAAGCCGCCTGTCGAGACCCCCGTGGTGGGCGCTGCCCTTCGCCCGTGAAAGCTTTTCAGGACAAGGTTGTCCTGATCACCGGCGGCACACGCGGCATCGGGAGAGCAACGGCGCGCCGCTTCCTCGAGGAGGGTGCAGCGGTCGTGATTGTGGGACGAGGTCGGGAGTCGCTCAGCGCAGCGCTGGCCTCGCTTGACGGCAAGGTGGAGGGCTGCGCCGCCGACGTGGCTACCGTCGAAGGCTGCCGCACCGCGGTCGCCGCCGCGCGGCAGTCGTTCGGCCGGCTGGATGTCCTCTTCGCTTGCGCCGGCAGCTATGAGGCGGCGCCGATCGGCGCGGCGACCGAGGCGCTCTGGGACCGGACGATGGATACGCACGCTAAGGGCACCTTCTTCTGCGTCCAGGAGGCGGCGCCGGCGTTGCGCGAGAACGGGGGCTGCGTCATCACCATGGCATCAGACGCTGGGTTGCTCGGCTTTCGGGGCGGGTGGGCCGCCTACTGTGCGGCCATGGGCGCGGTGGTCAATCTCACGCGCCAGCTCGCCATCGACCTCGCGCCCGACGTCCGCGTGAACGGGCTCGCTCCCGGGCCCGTCGGAACCGAGCATCTGTATGGCGACCTCAAAGGCGGCGTCTACGGCGGATTCGAGAACTCGCGCGATCCGATCCAGGCAGTGGCGGACACGCTGCCGCTCAAGCGGATCATCGAGCCGGGCGAGATTGCCGACGCCGTGCTCTTCCTTGCCGGAGCCAGGTCGATGACCGGGTCGATCCTCAGCATCGACGCGGGCTCCACCATTGCGCTTCCATGAGTGCCGAAACCGAGCGGCGGATCACGGCGGTCGTCCTGGAGCGGCCGGGCGCCCGAGCGTCGGTGGAGGAGGTCATACTGACCACGCCCGGGCCCGGCCAGGTGCTGGTGCGGATGGATGCCAGCGGCGTCTGTCATTCCGACCTTCACCTGGCAGACGGCGAGTGGACGGCGGACACGGCGGTGGTGCTCGGCCACGAGGGCTGCGGCGTGATCGAAGAGGTCGGTCGGGGCGTCGACGCGGACCTCATCGGGCGTCGGGTCGTGCTCGACTGGCTCTCCCCGTGCATGCAGTGCGCGGCTTGCATCAGCGGGCAAGCTTGGAACTGCCGGCGGACGCGCGCGCTGGAAAATCGCCTCGCCGATGGAGGCAGCCGGTTGCAACGTGGCGACGGGTCGACGCTGATGCCCTACCTGGGCCTGGGGACGCTGGCCGAGTCGGTCGTCGTGGATGCCAAGACGGCGGTACCCATTCCCCATGAGGTCGATCCGGTGGCCGGGGCGCTCATCGGCTGCTGCGTGTCGACGGGCGTCGGGGCGGTGCTGAAGACGGCCGACGTTCCGGCCGGTTCGACGGTGGTCGTCTACGGGCTCGGCGGTGTGGGCCTTTCGATCATCATGGGAGCCGTCCTGGCCGGTGCGACCACCATCGTTGCGGTCGATCGTCACCTGGCGAAGTTGGCGATTGCGAGCAGTGTCGGCGCGACTGCCGGCATCGTTGCAGAGGACCCGGAGAGGACCGTCCAGGCAGTAGGGGACGCGACCGGGGGCGGCGCCGATTTCGCCTTCGAGGCGATCGGGCTTTCCACCACCATCGAGCAGACGATCCGGTCGGTTCGCGCGGGCGGGACGGCGGTGCTGGTTGGGATGACGCCGCTGGGTGTCCGAGCATCCTTCGACGGCTTCGACCTGGTCGACCGCAGCCTGAGAATCCTGGGCTCGAATTACGGCTTTACCGTCGGCCCGATCGATTTCCCGCGATACGCGGGCCT
>DASQGL010000045.1:0-5971 GCA_035632635.1 Candidatus Limnocylindrales bacterium | reverse complement strand
CAGGTCGCGATCACCTGCAGGAGCGTGGTCGCGCCTCCGAGCCCGATGCCGAGCAGGAAGGCGCCCGGTCGCTCCGGCTGGTGCCGGAAGCGGACGAGCAGCACGATCACCATGGCGACGGCGAGGGTTGCCGCAACCGGACCGGCGGCCAGGCTCGCGTATCCGATGAAGGCGCCGGCCAGGAGGTACCCGATGGCGAGCGCAGGGATCCTTCGCACTATGAGGGCTCGAGCGCGAAGCTCGGCACGGCGAATCCTGCCACGCCGCGGCAGTTCAAGGTGATGAAACGCTCGAGACCGGCCGGGTTTCCGGCCAGCGCAGCCGCCTCCAGCGTCAGGTAATACTGCCGGGTCGCTGGGTCGGTGCCCAGGTAGTGCCGGGTGGCTCGCAGCACGGCCAGCCCGCTGCTTGCCGCCATCAGGCCCTGCGCATCGCCGGCGTCATCGACGGCCACGACGAATCGATACCACTTGCATTGCGCTTCCGCCTCGACCATCTCCCGGAAGAAGCCGGCCTCATAATGGGCGCTCGGGTCCACGGGGTAATGGAGACGATCCCAGGTCATCCCCGGTGGCAATGGCGTCGCCTGCTCGGCCTGTGCGATGAGTGCCGGCCCCTGGCTCATGTCTTCCCATGCTGGGGAAGCACCGCAGGCTGAGAGCGCGCAGCCGATCACCACGAGGGCGCCAGGCAAGAAGGTGCTCCGCGCCATCTGCGGCATTACTCTAGCAATGGTCGGTGACGAATCTGTGCCGCCGAGGAACTTCCCGGAGATCCTGGCGTCCAAGAAGCATGGGGCTGCACCTCCTGTCTGCCCGGGTGCCAATTGCGATCGCGGCTGTCGTGACTGAGGTCACGCTGGCCGCCTGTAGTGGCGGTGCGGCCGTGGCTGTGGAGCGCGCCATCCCGGGCAGCCAGCCGGCTGCCGCTCTGCTCGGGGTCTGGGCAGGATTCCCCGTTCACGTCTTGCCGCGGCCGATCGTGCTGGCGGGCAGCGCCATCGTCGATCCGCCCGGCTTCTCGACCGGGCAGGCAAAGGTGGACTATCTGCTGGGAGCCATCGCGGCGCCTTCGCGCTTTCCCACAGGGCCGTCCACGCTGGATGGGTACCCGCTGATCGATGCCGGCAGCGCGCTGACGCTGCTGACGACCCGGCATTCCGCCGTAGCCGGATCGACGCCTCCGCCGATCGGCTTGACGGTCACCGATGTCCACCTGGATCACGCGACCTTCACGACCGATCGCGGCGACCGCTCGCTTCCGGCCTGGCTCTTCTCGCTGAGCGGCGCGGATGGACCGGCGGCCGTCCTGGCCGTGGCCCCGAGTGCTCGGTGGTCGCCCCCCGGATCGGCATCCGCCGCAACCCGTGCCGGCTTCGTGACCGGCGCGATCCTGAGTCCGGACGGCCGCACGCTAACGACGACCTTCGCGGGCGCCCCGGCCGGGACCGGCCCCTGCGACGCCGGGTATCGCATGGTCCCCGCCGAGTCATCTGCGGCGGTCGTCATCACGGTGCTGGAGACCTACGTTGACTCGCCGGGCGTGGCCTGCCCTGCCATCGCCCAGCTGCGGACCATCTCCGCGGTCCTTGCCTCCCCGCTTGGCGCCCGGGTGGCGGTCGACGCGGTCAGCGGGCAGGCGATCGCGGTCACCGGCGCCGCCTGACGGCTTCGCTTCGCCTGTGGCTGCGTGAAACGGTTGGGCGGCCCATCCGTTGAGTAGGCGATTTCCGGGACAGAGGAGATGGCGTGGTTCGATCGGATGACAGGACGCCCGACTTCGACACGATCTATCGGCAGGCGTATCCCCTCGTCGTGCGCACCGTATATCTCGTCGTTTTCGACCGGGACGTCGCGCAGGAGATCACGCATGAGGCCTTCCTCCGACTCTGGCAGCACCGCGATCGCCTCGATGAGGCCGCCAACCAGCGGGCCTGGCTCATGCGCGTCGCCGTCAACCTGGCCATCGATCACCGGCGGAACTGGCTGAGCGCGCTGAAACACCGGCTGCTCCCGGTCCCCGCGCCGGACCCCGGCGCGCTTGCCATCCAACGCCTCGACATCGAGGCGATGCGGTCGGCCATCCTCCGGCTGCGCCCGCGTGACCGCGCCATCCTCGCGCTGCGGTACGAGCAGGGCCTGAGCTTCCCGGAGATCGGCCGCCTGCTCGACCGGCCGGAGGCGACGGTCAAGACCCGGCTCCATCGCGCCCTCGCGCAATTGCACCGTCAAATTGCCGGCCCGGTGCCCCACACCGCGGCCCTGGAGGAGATTCCGTGAAGACGCAGGACGATCTCGACCGGCAGCTCGAACGCTTCTACCAGGTGGTTGCGGGTGAGGTTCCCGCCGCGCCCCCCGCCTGGACACCCGATCGCCCCGCCCGCGGCAGCCGGCTCAAGCCGGTCCTTGCCGCGGGGGCGATCGCGGTGTTCTCGATCGGCCTGGCGCTGTCCTTCCGCCAGCTGCACCTCGCCCGGCGGGCGCCGGCCGCCGGTGGGCAGCCGGCCGCGCAGGCGCCGGCCCTGTCGATGGGGGCGGTCCAGCCCGGTGCGATGTGGCTGGTTCGCCGCACGGCCGACAACACGCCGCCGTCCGCGGGTGGCGTGCCGAGGCCCGAGCAGGACGTGCTCCAGGTGACGACGGACGGGGGACGCACCTGGCAGCCGCGGCTCACGTTCACCGGCGTCTACGACGGCATGAGCTGGTCGGCTGACGGGAAGGACGGCGTGGTCTGGGCGGTCGACTGGCCGGGAACTGGCTGCGTGAACACGACGGGCAAGGTCACCTGCTCGCCCCCGACCAACGCGCTCCGCGTGTACGTGACGACCGATGGGGGCCTCCACTGGATCGCGCGCACGCCGACATCCTGGCCGGCGCAATACGTCTACTTCCGCGACCGGGAGGGCTGGGCCGTCTCCTTCAGCGAGAACGGCGGTGCGGCCACGCCCGGCCTGTATCACACGGCGGACGCGGGTGTCAGCTGGCAGCGCCTCGGAGGCCTGCCGCCACGGCAGAAGAACGGGCATACCTCGGGCGTCGGCGAGAACACGATCACGTTCGTGAGCTCGCAGATCGGCTGGTACGCGAGCGAGGAGATCGCACAGCCGGGCGATTCCGGCCTCTACCTGACCCGGGACGGGGGACGCACGTGGACCTCGCAATCGGTCCAGCCGCCTGCGGGGATGACCGGGTACGACGTCATCCTCGGCTATCCGCAAGTCCTCAGGGACGGTCGCCTCGCGCTGCCGGTCCGCTTCGGTCATCCCACCGACCCGAACAATCCAGCCATCTACTTCTCGGCTGCCGCCCATTACCTCTACATCAGTACGGACGGCGGGCTCACCTGGGGCAATCCCGTCCGGCTGCGGGCCGGCTCGAGCGAGCCAAAGGGCAGCGAGTACCTCGACTTCTACCTGGACGCAAGCCACTGGTGGTTCACGACCAACAACGACCATCCGAGCGACACCCCGATCCCGAAGCCGCAGGCGCTGGCTCGCACCGCCGACGGCGGCAAGACCTGGCAGGTGTTCCAGAACCCGGCGATCTTCCAGATGATGTTCAGCGACGCGAACAGCGGATGGGCGGAGGCCGAAGCGCAGTCCGGCTCCGACTACATCAACATCCTGTTGCGGACGACGGACGGCGGCGCCCACTGGCAGCAGGTGGCGGTGCCGTAACGCTCGCGGGGCCGGCCCTCAGCGCCCGGCCGCCCGCCGCGATGCCGTCTGGCCCCCGCGTGACGGCCGCGATAGAATCGTGCGAGGCGATCCCAGGGGAGGGTGACGGGTGCCGGTCCAGCAGGACGTCGTCAACACGATCGCGGCGTTCGCGCTCTTCGCCGACCTGACCAGTCCGCAGCTCGAGGAGATCGCGCACCTCTTCGACGAGGCCTGGTTTGCGGACGGCGAGCGTGTCCTCCGTCAGGGCTTTTCGGGGTCCGGCTTCTACGTCATCCTCGAAGGGGCGGCGGCCATCCGGGTCAACGACGTGGACCGCGCCACCCTCAAGCCCGGTGACTATTTCGGAGAGATCTCCTGCCTGCTCGGGGAGGAGCCGGTCGCCGACATCGTGGCCAGGGGCGCGCTCCGCTGCCTGGTCCTGCCCGCCCGGCAGGTCGAATCCTTCCTGACCGCGCATCCCCGGGTCATGTTCCGGTTGCTCCAGGGTGAGGCGCGCAAGCTGCGCAACACCACGCGGTGGCTGAGCTAGCCGCGTCCCCGTTCCCGCCCGGCCGCTATCCGCTGATCGTGGTGGGCAGCGGCCCCGGCGGCCTCCAGCTCAGTTACTCCCTGTCGCGGCTCGGCATCGAGCATGCCATCCTGTCCGAGGACGACGCGCCCGGGGGCATGTTTCGCCGCTGGCCGATCTTCCAGCGGATGCTGAGCTGGACCAAGCCCTACACGCCCTTCGACCATCGGACGCGCGAGTACGAGCGCTACGACTGGAACAGCCTGATCGCCGATGAGCCCGATCAGCGTGCCGTGATGCCCGGCCTGATGGACGGCAGCTCGTACTTCCCGTCGCGGCCCGAGATGCAGAAAGGCTTGGAGACGTTTGCCTCGCGAACCGGCATCCGGGTGCGCTACGGCTGCCGCTGGGAATCGACCGCGCGCGAGGACGGCGATCTCGTGCTGCACACGTCGGACGGCGACTTCCGCGCCCCGGTTGTCGTCTTCGCGGTCGGCCTGGCGGAGCCGTGGCGGCCGCCCATCCCGGGACTTCAGGAGGCGCCCCATTACGGGGAGTTCCGGCCGGTCGGGACCTATGCGAACCGGAGGGTCTTCATCATCGGCAAGCAGAACAGCGGCTTCGAGATCGCGACCGGGCTCCTGCCCTGGGCGCGCCAGATCATCCTGGCCTCGCCGAGCGCGACCACGCTATCGGTCAACACGCGTTCGCTGGTCGGGGTCCGGGCCCGCTACGTGCAGCCCTATGAGGACCACGTCCTGGCGGGGGGCGTGCTCATCCTCGACGCGTCGATCGAGCGGATCGAGCGCCAGGGCGACGGCTACCGGGTGGTCACGCGCGGCGCGCACGACACCGGCGAGCTGGTCCACGAGGTCGACGACGTCATCGCGGCGACCGGGTTCACCGCCCCGCTGCGGGACCTCCCCGAGCTGGGCGTGGCCACCTTCGGCCAGAGCCGCCTGCCGGCGCAGACGGCGTTCTGGGAGAGCGCGACCGCTCCCGGCATCTTCTTCACCGGCACGCTCAGCCAGGGGTTCGCAGGCTTGAAGAAGCACGGCATGCCGAGCAACTCGGGGGCGGTGCAGGGACATCGATACAACGCGCGCGTCCTGGCCCGTCACCTGGCCGAGACCCGGTTCGGCCTGTCCCTGTCGCGGCCGCGGATCGAGCCCGACGCGATCATCCCGTTCCTGCTCGGCGAGCTGACCCGCGGACCGGAGCTCTGGCACCAGCGTTCCTACCTGGCGCGGGTGCTCAGCCTCGATCCGGACGCCGGCATCCTCGACCAGGGCATCCAGCCGCTCGCGCACTTCGTCGACGCGCGGGAGGGTGACGCCGTGGCGGTCACCCTGGAATCGAACGGGGTCGACGACCTCTATCCGGTTGCGTACGTCCGCCACGAGGGTGCGGTCCGCGAGCACGTCATGCCGCCACATCCGCTGCTGCAGTTCGAGGGCGAGGCGTACGCGCGCGACCTGACCGCCGCGCTGGCGCCGATCCTCAGTCCATCGCTGTCCCGGCGATGAGCGCCCTGCCCACCGGCACCCTCACCTTCCTGTTCACCGATATCGAAGGATCGACCCGCTTGATCCAGCAGCTTGGCGACCGGTTTCCGCCGGTGCTCGAGGTCCACAACCGGATCCTGCGCGAACACCTCACGGGCAACGGCGGCCATGAGCTGCGTACCGATGGGGACTCCTTCTTCTACGTATTCGCGAGCGCGATCGAGGCCTGCTGCGCGGCCGCCCGAGCGCAGCGGGGGCTGGCGGCGGCGCCCTGGCCGG
>DASQGL010000044.1:0-2386 GCA_035632635.1 Candidatus Limnocylindrales bacterium | reverse complement strand
CATGGTGCCGACCCCGGTGGTGATCTTGACGGCCAGCCATCGATTGAATCTCGACATGGGCGTATCGCCCTTCGCCATCAGGTCGCCGACTTTGACAGGCCGTTCGCGCTTGCGGAGCTCGATTCGCGGATGCAGGACGGGCGTGAAGAGGTTTGACATGCGGGTAGCATGCCAAATCACGCCGGCCGCGTCAGCCGGCGCCCGGCTTGCGTGCCCGCACGAGCAGCCACTCCCATTCGAGCCGCAGCCCCGCACCACGCGCCCGGTTCATCTCGGCCATCAACGCCTTCGAGCGCGAGATAACCGCCTCTCATTCTCTACCATACCGGGGCCATAATCAGACGATGGCGACCGGCCGCGAACCGCATTTCCAGCGCCCGGACTGGTTCACCAGGAACGTCTTCAATCGCCTGCTCGCGCTGCTGACCCGGCTCGGGTTCAGCGTCTGGGGATCGCGGGTCCTGCGGGTCAGGGGACGCACCTCCGGCGAATGGCGCAGCACGCCGGTCAACCTCCTGACGCGGCAGGGGACCCGCTACCTGGTGGCGCCGCGCGGCCAGACGCAATGGGTTCGGAACCTGCGCGCATCGAAGACCGGCGAGCTCAGGCTGGGCCGCCGCGTCGAAGGGTTTCGCGCCACGGAGGTCCCGGACGAGGAGAAGGTCCCGATCCTGCGTGACTACCTCAAGCGCTGGAAGTTCGAGGTCGGGACGTTCTTCGGCGGCGTCGGGCCGGACTCGTCGGACGAGGACCTGCGCCGGATCGCGCCCGACCATCCGGTCTTCCGGATCGAGCCATCGCGCTAAAGGGGCAGGCGGGAGACGCGCCATGCCGGGGCCTCGAGCACCACGACCGAGGCCAGGATCAGCACCCCGCCCAGGTACTGGAGCGGGCTGGCCGACTCGCCGAGCAGGATCACGGCGAGCACCACGGTGCTGGCCGGCTCGGACGTGCTCAGGATCGCCGCCCGGGAGGCGCCGATCAGGCCCAGGCCCATGATGAAGGCCAGCACCGGGACCGCGGTGCCGATGACGACGAAGCCCGCCAGCAGCGCAAGGCGCGCTCCCGTCCAGGCGATCGCGATCTGACCCGTTCCGCCCGCATAGCCGATCCAGACGATGGCGGCCGCCGTCATGATGCACGCGGTCGCCGAGACCGGCGGGACGCCGGGGAGCAGCCGGCTCCCATAGAGGATGTACGCGGAATAGATCGCCGCGGCACCGAGACCGAGGACGATCCCGATCGGCGCGGCACCCCGCAACTGCGCCTGGACGACGAAGAGCGTGCCCAGAAAGGCGAGGGCGACGGCCACCAGCTTCGACCACCGCAGGGGCTCGCCGAAGAACAGGGCGGCGAGCAGGGTGACGGCCACCGGGTACGTGTACAGGAGGAGCGCGGTCGTCGACGCGGGGATGAAGTGGAGGGCGCTGAAGTAGCTGGCCGACTGCCCGACGTAGCCGATCGCGCCCATGATCGCGGCCCCCACCAGGACTCGACGGGACGGAAGCCGCTGGCGGATGATGGCCGTCACCGCCCACAAGAGGACGGCCGCCGCGGCGAAGCGATAGGTGAGGAGTTGCGGGGTCGTCAGGCCCAGGCGATAGGCGACCTTGCCGAAGATGCCGAGCGTTCCGAAACAGCAGCCCGAGAGCAGGATCAGCGCCACGCCGGCCGCACTCTTCTGATTGGCCGCGGGCGCAGACACGCCGACATTCTAGGGATGGGCGCTCCGCGACCGCTCCCTGTATCGTCATCCGTGCATGGCCAACGACCTGGAGGGCAAGACCATCCTGATCACCGGGGCGACCAGCGGCATCGGGCTCGAGGCGTCGGTGGCGCTGGCTGCCATGGGCGGGCGCCTCGTCATGGTGGGACGAGACCCGGCGAAGACCGCCGCGAGGGTGGCCGAGGTCACGGCCCGCTCGGGCAGCTCGCGCGTGGCGTCCTTGCTCTGCGACCTCTCGTCGCAGTCCGAGGTTCGCCGCCTGGCCGAGGCGGTCCGCACCAGGTACGACCGGCTCGACGTCCTGATCAACAACGCGGGCACCGTCTACATGAAGCGGACGCTGACCGAGGACGGCCTGGAGGCGACCTTCGCCGTCAATTACCTGAGCGCGTTCCTGCTGACGAACCTGCTGCTCCACCTCCTGGAGCAGAGCGCGCCCGCGCGCATCGTCACCGTGTCCTCGGTCGGTCACTACGACGGCACGATGGATTTCGATGATCTGGGTTTTCAGCGCGGCTACCGGATCATGCGCGCCTACTCGCGCTCGAAGCTGGCCGAGGTCCTCTTCACCCGGGAGCTGGCCCGCCGGCTGCAGGGCACCGGCGTGACCGCGAACTGCCTGCATCCGGGCGCGGTCGCGACCAGCATCTGGAATCGCGC
>DASQGL010000043.1:0-6636 GCA_035632635.1 Candidatus Limnocylindrales bacterium | reverse complement strand
CGAGCCGAGGTCTCCGTAACGACTCGGGAAGTACGCGAAGCCGCGACCTCCGTTGAAGGCCGGGATGACCGCGTACAGGATGGCCAGGAAGCTGGCCAGGCTGCCCATCGTCACGAGGATTCCCAGGGCGGGAGCCCGTCGGTTGAGCAGGATGTAGAGGCCGAATCCGACGCCGATGAGTGCCATCTCCTCCTTGATCAGGAAGGTGATCAGCAGCGCGAAGAGGAACCAGCCCACCCGGGTGCGCTGCAAGAAATAGAGGGCGCAGCCGAGCGGCAAGATCGCAAGAGCCGTCTCATGGAAGTCGAGGAGGCTGATGTGCGCAAGCGGCAGGAACAGGAAGTACAGCAGCACCCAGACCAGCCGCAGGCCTGCGGAGGGAAAGATGTTCCGCGCGAGGAGATAGATCGGAATGGCGCCGAGCGCGATCGCGGCGGCTTGCACGATCAGGAGCGTCTCCGGGTGGGGAAACAGCGCGTAGACCGGCAGGATCGCGTAGTAGATCGGGCTGAAGTGGTCGCCGAAGTAGGAATGCGGTGTCGGGAGACCAAGGCTGATCGTGGACTCCCAGGGATGCCCGTGCAGCGTGTTCCAGAAAATCTGGTCGTACAGGCCGAGGTCGTAGCCGAAGGAGTGGAACGTGCGATGGCGGAGCACGGCCAGAGCGGCGTAGAGGCCGAAATACAGGCCGATCAGGCCGGCCGCGATCCAGCGCTCGAACCGCGAGATGAAAGCGGCGACTGCTAGCTGACCGTCACGTCGAAGTTGACCGCGCGATCGCCGTTGGGGAGCACGATCGGGTCGGGCTCATCGCTCAGGTAGAGCTGCGCCGCGACGTGGAACGTGCCCGCCGCGTGCGGGGTGAAGTGGACGGTCAACGTCTCGCCGGCCCCGGGATCGAGCGCCGTGGCGAACCGCACGGTGCCGGCCGTCGGGTCGATCTTGGCCGCCGGGTTGGTCGTGGTCAGCTCGAAACTGGAGGGGAGGCCGGGGAAGGCAACCGTCACGCTCGTGATCCGGATCACCCCTGCGTTCTGCACCTGGACGTCCCAGCTGGCGTCGGTGTTCAGGCTGAGATCGCGCACGTAGAGGAGCTGCGGCGTGACCGCGAGGTCGCTGGAGGTGGCCGCCCGGACGGAGGCCGGCGCGTTGAGGAGGGTTCCCTGGGAGGTCGCGCTGGTCTTCATGGTGATCGCGTTGGTGGAGCGGCCGGCCGACAGCGTGAGCTGGATCTGCGAGTCACCCGCCTTTACCGGCATCAGGTTGACGGTCAGGTCCTCGGACTTGCCGGGCGCGACCAGGCTGGAGAAGTAGATCGCATCACCGGTGATCTGAGCACTCGGCCCGGCGCCGATGATCTGCCAGCCGGGATGCAGCCCCTTGAGCCGCAGGGTCATCCCGGGCAGCTTGCGGGGATCGGTGTTGTTGATCGTGAGCATCATGCTGAGCGGGCCGCCGACCACCTTGTCCTGGCTGGACCAGGCGCCCTGCACCGACACCGTGTAAGGCACGACCGCTTCGGCGACCGCCTGGCCGGTCGAGCGGATCGCCGTCCAGCTGAGCGCGGAGGCCGCCACCAGCCCGATCAAGCCGAGGGGCAGCAACGCATAGGGCCACCGCTTTGGCCTGGCCCCCTCCGGCTGGCCGCCTATCCACTCGATCGGCTCGTCCATACCCGCTCCCTGCTGCCTCCAGTCTAGGACCAGGACCGTGTCGCGTCACGTTCCGAGCGTCGTAACAATGCAACGGCGCCCCGGCAGGAAGCCTTTGGCGGGGGCGTTACAGGGGCATGGCGGGCGGGACGCAGTCGATCTCGATCGTAATTCCCACCCGCAATGCCGGCCGGGCTTTCGGGACGGCCCTGCACCGGATCATGGGCCAGGGCAGGCCGGCGCTCGAGATCCTGGTGGTCGACCAGGGCTCTGTGGACGGGACCCGCCACATCGCGGAGCAGTTTCCGGACGCCCGCTTCGTCGAGGCGCCGGGTCTCGCCGGCGGCCCGCGGCTGTGGAACCGCGGCTGCCAGGAGGCGAAGGGGGACCTCGTGATCTTCCTGAGCCAGGACGCGGTGCCGGCGGACGGGGACTGGCTGCACCACCTGACCGAGCCCTTCTCGGACCCCGCCGTCGGAGCGGCCTACGGGCGCCAGCGGACGAACGAGGACAAGGACCCGATCAACGCCTTCCGGCTGAGCCGGCGCTTTCCCGAGGACGCGCAGTGGCGCCGCGCCCGCTTCGGCGACCCGGTGACCCTGCACACGCTGCGCTTCTCGATCGCGAACGCCGCCCTGCGCCGGTCGGTCTGGCAGGGGATCCGCTTCAACGAGCACCTGCCTGTGGGCGCCGACCTGGAATGGGCCCGGCAGGTGCTGCTGGCCAGCTTCACGGTTGCCTACGTGCCGAGCGCGACGGTCGAACGCACGCCCGACCGGGCGCTGCGGTCCGTGTTCCACGAGTCGGTGCTCAGCGGATGGACGGACGCCTATCACGACCCGACGGCGGGCACCGTGCGCGCGGATGCCACGCGCTTCACCCAGTCGGCGGCCTGGCACCTGCTCCGCCACTGGCGGTGGGCGGAGGTGCCGGCGCTCGCGCTCGAGGACGCCGCGCATCGCTATGGATACCGCCTGGGGCGCCGCCTGTACCGGATGGGCCCGTCGGTTCGGGCACGCTTCGCGCCCGAAATCGAGCACGAACTGCCGCGCTGGGAGGCGACCGAGTCCGACCGGGCCGCGTAGGTATAATCGCACCACGCCGTGAAGGGACCTGCCATACCCGCACGCGGGAGTGTCACGGTCGTCGTTCTTGCCGCCGGCAAGGGCGTCCGGATGAAGTCCCGGGTCCCGAAAGTCCTCCACCCGGTGGCCGGCCGGCCGATGCTGCTCTGGTGCCTCGAAGCGGCCGCGGCGCTCGACCCGGCCCAGGTCCTGGTCGTGAGCAATCCCGAGCACGACGGCGTCAGCGCCGCCGTCGACGGCAAAGGGGAGACGGTCCCCCAGCGGGAGCCGCTCGGCACCGGGCACGCCCTGGCCCAGGTCGAGGCAAAGCACCGGGCGAGCGCGCCGGTGGTGGTCCTCTACGGGGACACGCCGCTGCTGCGCGGCGCCACGCTGGTCAAGCTGCTCGAGGCCCACGCCCGGTCGACCGCGGCCGCCACGCTGCTCACGGCCGTGGTGGAGGATCCGCGCGGCTACGGGCGCATCGTCCGGTCCCGGGCGGGCGCCTTTCGCGGCATCGTCGAGGAGAAGGACGCGACCCCGGCCGAGCGCGAGATCCACGAGGTGAACACCGGCGTCTACTGCTTCACCGGCAGCAAGCTCTGGCCCGCGCTGGAGAAGCTCGAGAACCGCAACCAGGCCGGCGAATACTATCTGACCGACGCCGTGCGCCTGATCAAAGGGACGGTCCAGACGATCCAGGCCGATGATCCGCGGGAGATCCTCGGGATCAACGATCGCGTGCAGCTGGCGGAGGCGGAGGCGGTGATGCGACGGCGCATCCTCGACCGCGTCATGCGTGCCGGCGTGACGGTCACCGATCCGGCCAGCACGTTCATCGACGCGGACGTCGAGATCGGCCAGGACACGGTCATCCATCCGTTTTCGACCATCACCGGCAGGACGCAGGTCGGCGAGGATTGCGTGATCGGGCCGTTTGCCCAGATCCGCGACTCGCGCGTGGGTCATGGGACCCGGATCGAGCGCGCCCATCTCGAGCACGCGGTGGTGGCCTCGAACGTGGTCGTAGGTCCGTTCAGCCGGCTCCGCCCGGGCACCGAGCTGGGGGACGGCGTGCGGGTCGGGACCCACACCGAGATCAAGAATTCGCGGATCGGGAGCGGCAGCGCCGTGCCCCACTTCAGCTACCTGGGGGATGCGGTGGTGGGTGCCAACGTGAACATCGGGGCCGGGACCATCACCGCGAACTGGGACGGCTTCGAGAAGCACCAGACCGAGATCGGGGACCGCGCCTACGTGTCCTGCGACACCATCTTCGTGGCGCCGGTTCGCCTCGGCAGCGATGCGATGACGGCCGCCGACACCGTGGTGGTGGGCGACGTGCCATCCGGCAGCCTCGCGATCGCGAGACCGGAGATGAAGATCATCGAGGGCTATACCGCGCGCAGACGGGGACGCAAGTCGGGCAAGCAGGAGGTGGGATCGCATGGCACAGCCAAAGGTCGGTGAGCGAGTGAGCGAGCCGCGCCTGCAGCCGGGGGAGAGTGCGCCCCGGTCGCCGGGCGCGCTGAAGCTGCTGGCGGGCGACGCCCATCCGCAGCTGGCCCAGCGGATCGCCGAGGCACTCCAGGAGCCGCTCAGCGGCATGCGAATCACCCGCTTCGCGGACGGCGAGTACGACGTCAAGATCGCGGAGAGCGTGCGCGGCGCCGACGTCTTCCTGATCCAGCCGACCTGCCAGCCGGTGTCCGAGAACCTGATCCAGCTGTTCATCATCCTCGACGCCCTGCGCCGGGCCTCGGCGGGCCGGATCACGGCCGTCATCCCCTACTACGGGTACGCGCGCAAGGAGAAGAAGACCCAGGCTCGCGACCCGATCTCGGCCAAGCTGATGGCCGACATCATCACGCTGGCCGGCGCCAACCGGGTGATCGCGCTCGACCTGCACGCGGATGCGATCCAGGGATTCTTTGACATCCCGGTCGATCACCTCACCGCCGAGAAGCTGGAGGTCGAGTACATCAAGCGGCTGCACCTGGGCAATCCCGTGATCATGTCGCCCGACATCGGCGGCGCCAAGCGGGCCGGGTCGGTCGCGCGGCTGCTCGACCTCGAGCTGGCCTTCGTTTACAAGCGCCGCCCGAAGGACGACGTGGTCGCCGAGCAGCGCGTGGTCGGTGACGTGGAAGGGCGCGACGTGGTCGTGATCGACGACCTGATCTCGACCGGCGGGACGTTGGTCGGCGTGGCCCACGCGCTCAAGGCGGAGGGCGCCCGATCGATCCGCGTCCTCGCCACGCACGGGGTGCTGTCGGGAAACGCGGTGGAAAAGCTGATGGCGACCCCCATCGACGAGATCGTGATCACGGATTCGATCCCGCTCCCTCCCGACAAGCAGCACCCGCGGCTCAAGGTGCTGTCGGTCGCGCCCTTGCTGGCCGAGGCGATCCGGCGCGTCCACGAGGACCGCTCGATCAGCGAGCTCTTCGTCTAGCCGAACCCGGGAGCTGGGATGGATTCCACCGCCTGGATCGAGCTGGTCGTCATCGTCATCGCGCTGGTGCTGGCGGCCTTCGCCGCCTCGGCCGAGACGTCGTTGACCTCGATCAGCCGCGTGCGCCTGCGCCGGCTGTGCGAGGAGGGCAACCCGCGGGCCCAGCAGATCGAGCGGCTGCATCGCGATCCCAACTCCTACCTGTCCACGATCCTGGTCATCAACACGGTCGCGATCATCGTGGCCTCGTCGGCCGCGACCCTGCTGGCGCTGCACCTGTACCAGGACCGGGTAGCCCAGTGGCTGATCAGCCTGGTGCTGTCCCTGATCGTGCTCATGTTCTGCGAGATCGCGCCCAAGACGCTGGCGCTGCAGCGGGCGGAGCGGGTGGCGCTCACCCTGGCCCCGGTCGTGACGGTCGCGACCGTGGTGCTCCGGCCGGTGGTCCGGGTCCTGACCCGGGTGACGAACCTGCTCGTGCGCCTGATTGGCGGCAAGGTGCAGGTCAGGGGCCCGTTCGTGACCGAGGAAGAGCTGAAGATGCTGGTCGAGGTCGGCGAGGAGGAGGGCGTGCTCGAGGAGCAGGAGCGGGAGATGATCCACGGCATCTTCGAGATGGGCGACATGCGCGTGCGCGAGATCATGGTCCCCCGGACGGACCTGGTCGCGATCGAGGTGAACCGGCCGCTGCAGGAAGCGGTCGACCTGGTGGTCAAGCACGGGCACACGAGGATCCCGGTCTACGAGGGCAGCCTGGACAACATCGTCGGCGTGCTCTACGCCAAGGACCTGCTCAAGGCGGTCGTCCAGGGCTCACCGACCAGCCTGCGCGAGATCGCCCGCAAGCCATACTTCACCCCGGAGTCGAACAAGGTCCAGGACGTGCTGCGCGACCTCCGCAAGAACCGCGTCCACATGGCGATCGTCGTGGACGAATACGGCGGGACGGCCGGCGCGGTCACCATCGAGGACATCATCGAGGAGATCGTCGGGCCGATCCAGGACGAATACGACGTCGGGGAGGAGGACGAGATCCAGTTCATCAGCCCCAACGAGGTGGTCCTGGACGGTCGGGTCTCGGTCGACGACGTCAACGAGCTGCTCAAGCTGCGGATCGAGGCGCAGGACTTCGACTCGATCGGCGGCTTCGTCCAGAGCCAGCTGGGCGCGGCTCCCCGGGTTGGCGCGACGCTGCAGGTCGGGAACGCCACGCTGAAGGTGGAGGCCGTCCGCGGCAGCCGGATCAAGAAGGTCCGGATCCACAGCGACACGCCCTTCGAGATCCCGGCACCCGACCAGAGCCAGCCGACCCTGAGCAGCACGCCGCAACGAAGCACCGGTGGTGAGTCGCGGGGGTAGCCGGCCGGAGCTGCTTGCTGCGGCGGCTCTTGCCTGCGCCTACGCGGTGCTCACGCCCGCGCATATGCAGAGCATCGACGGCCTTCTCGTGTATCGACAGGGGGCG
>DASQGL010000042.1:0-95344 GCA_035632635.1 Candidatus Limnocylindrales bacterium | reverse complement strand
CCACCAGGACGAGCGCGTCGCACAGGCGGTGCGCCGCGGCCGGATCCGAGAGTTCGCCGCCTTCGGATGGGATCCGGCCGAGATCCCCGACCCGCAGGACCCGGCCACGTTCCAGGGCGCGACGCTGCGCTGGGACGAGATCGACCGGGAGCCCCATCGCGAGATGCTCGCCTGGCACCGGCGGTTGATCGCGCTGCGCCGCGCGACCCCGGCGCTCCGCGATGGCCGGCTGGAGGCGGTGGACGCATCCGCCGACGACGCGCGCGGCGTCCTGATCGTGCGCCGCGGCCCGGTGACCCTCTACGCCAACCTGGGGGCGGCGCCGGTGACCCTCACCCGTCCCGCCGGCGTCCCCCGGCTCGAGGCGGGCGGAGCCTCGTGGGACGCGGGACGGGTCGCGCTGCCGGCCGACGCGCTCGTGATCTTTGCCTGATCAGGGGCCCGAAGGAGCAGCCAGCCGCGCGTTCGGGCCTCGCGCGCACGGCGCGGGACGTCGGCGGCCGCAAAGCCGGCCGGCTACCACTGCGTCGCGATGTATTTCGTCTCGAGAAATTCGAGCAGGCCGTCGTGCGAGCCCTCGCGACCGAGCCCGCTCTCCTTGACGCCGCCGAAGGGCGCGGCCGGGTCGGAGATCAGGCCACGGTTGAGCCCGACCATCCCGGCCTCGAGCGCCTCGGCCACGCGCAACCCGCGGGCCAGGTCGCGGGTGTAGACGTACGAGACGAGGCCGCGCTCGGTCCGGTTCGCCTGCCGGATCGCCTGCTCGAGGTCACTGAAGCGGACCACGGGGGCGACCGGCCCGAAGATCTCTTCGCGGAGGATGCGCTCGTCGGGCGGAACGTCGCGCAGCACCGTGGGCTGGTAGAAGAAGCCCGGCCGGTTCGGCGCCTTGCCGCCGGTGACGACCGTCGCCCCGTGGCCGATCGCCTCCTCGACCAGGCCCGCGATCTTGTCGCGCGAGGGTGCGTTGATGACCGGGCCGACCTTGATCCCTTCCTCCAGCCCCGGCCCGACCGGCATCGACGCCATGCCCTCGGCGAGGCCGCGCGTGAAGCGTTCGAACGCCGGCGCCTCGACGTAGAACCGATTTGCTGCGACGCAGGATTGCCCCGTGTTGCGCATCTTGGCCACCAGCGCCCCCTCGATCGCGGCCTCGACGTCGGCGTCGGCGAGGACGACGAACGGCGCGTTGCCCCCGAGCTCCATCGAGCAGCTGACGATGCGGTCGGCCGCCTGCGCGAGGAGGAGGCGTCCCACCTCGGTGGATCCGGTGAAGGACAGCTTGCGCACCCGGCCGTCGTGGAGCAGCGCGTTGACGACTTTCGAGGATTGGCGCGACGGGATCACGTTGACCACGCCGGCCGGGACGCCGGCCTCCTCGAGCAGGTCGGCGACCGCGAGCGCGGTCAGCGGCGTCTCGGAGGCGGGCTTCAGGATGATCGTGCACCCCGCCGCGAGCGCGGGCGCGATCTTCCGCGTGGCCATCGCCGCCGGGAAGTTCCATGGGGTCACCAGCAGCGAGACGCCGATCGGCTGGTGCTCGACCAGGATGCGGTTCTGGCCGCTGGGCGCGACCGACAGGGATCCGATGTTGCGGACCGCCTCTTCGGAGAACCAGCGGAAGAATTCCGCCGCGTAGACGGCTTCGGCGCGGGCTTCGACCATCGGCTTCCCGTTCTCGCGGACCATGAGCTCCGCGAGCTTCTCCCGGTCGCGCCCCATCAGCTCGAACGTCCGTCGCAGGATTTCGGCCCGCTCCCGGGGCGCGCGGGCCGCCCAGGCCGCGCCGGCGCTCGCGGCGGCGTCGACCGCCCGCATCGCGTCCTCGACCCCGGCGCTGGCCACGCTCGTGATCACCTCGCCGGTCGCCGGGTCCTGGACCTCGATCCGCTGCCCGTCCTGCGGCTTGAGCCATTCGCCGCCGATGTAGAGGTCCGTGTGTTCGACCGCAATCAGCTCACTGACTGGCGTCATCCCTTCGCTCCTTGATTTCCCGATCCGCGCCGACCTTCCGTCCTATTCTGCCGCGCCCGTGGGCGCCGCCGTCGCTGATATACTGACTGACGTGTCAGTCACGTCGCGTCCGCCGGCCGGCCGGCCGGCCACGCAACGGCAATGGGTCCGTCGCGGCGAGCTGCTCGACGCGGCCCGCCTCGTCTTCGAGCGTGACGGCTATCACGCCGCGACCGTGAGCGCGATCGTGCAGGCGGCCGGGCTCTCGCAAGGCGCGTTCTACCTCTACTTCCGCGACAAGCAGGCGGTCTTCGCGGCCCTCCAGGAGGAGATGGCGACGCTGTTGCGCCGGCGCATCTACTGGGCCAGCCGGGAGGAGGCCGATCCCGCACGCCGGCTGCGCAGCGGCCTGCTGTCGTTCTTCGAGTTCTACGCCGAGTACCGCGAGTACAATCGCCGGCTGCAGGTCGAAGGCCTCGGGATCAGCCCGGCGTTCGAGGCCCGGCAGCGCGATCTGCACGACGCGCTGGCCGAAGGCTTCCGGCCGACCTTTTTGGCGCTCGGCATCCCAAAGCCGATCCCGGCCGCGTTTGCCCTGATCGGGATGGCATCCCAGCTCGCCTACTGGCAGCATTTCCACGTCCCGGCTGCGCTGCGTCAGACCCCCGAGCAACTCGCCGACGCCTGCGCCGGCCTCTTCCTGCACGGCGCGACGTCCATCACCCACAAGGAGAAAGCCCATGCCACAGGCATCTGAAGTCTTCCAGGAGATCGAGAACCGCATCAAGCAGAAGCCCGACAAAGTCGCCGGGCTCAACGCGACCTACCAGTTCGACCTGACTGGCGAGAGCTGGACGCTCACCATCGCCGATGGCGCCGCCACCGCCAGCCCCGGCCCGGCGCCGAGCCCGAACACGACCTTCATCGCCTCCACTGACGACTGGATGAACATCGCCACCGGGAAGCTGAACCCGGTGACCGCCTTCATGCAGCAGAAGCTGAAGGTGAAGGGCGACATGGGGCTGGCGATGAAGCTGCAGGGCCTGCTGCAGTGACCGATCCGCGGTTTCGCGGTCGCACCTATACCACACCGGTGGTCGAGGTGACCGAGGAATCGATCCGGGCCTACATGCGGGCGGTCGGCGACGAGCGTGAAGAAGGCGACCTCGTCGCGCCGCCGACCTACGCGATGGTCTTCGGCTTCGATGCCTACCGGCAGCTGTGGACGGACCCGGAGGTCGCCCTCGACGTCGCCCATCTCGTCCACGGCGAGCAACGGTTTCAGTTTCACCGGCCGGTGAGGCCGGGGGATCGGCTGACCACGATCGGGCGCATCGAGGACATCCACGCGCGCGGCGCGATGGAGTTCGTCGATTTCCACCTGTCGGCCTCCGACGCCGCCGGACGCCCCGTCTGCGAGGCGAGCGCCCTCTTCGTGATCCGGAGCCCGCAATGATGACGGGTCAGGCGATCACGTTCGAGTCGGTCGAGGTGGGCGACCACCTGCCCTCCGTCCGCAAGACGATCACCGTGGAGCAGATCCGCGGCTACGCGGAGGCGTCCGGGGACCACAACCCGATCCACCTCGACGAGGCGTTTGCCCGCGCCGCCGGCCTGCCGGGCGTCATCGCGCATGGCATGCTGACCATGGCCTTCGTGAACCAGATGGTGACCGACTGGCTCGGGGACCGTCGCCGGCTGCGTGCCCTGCGGGGTCGCTTCGCCGGCATGGTCGTCCCCGGCGATCAGATCACCTGCGAAGGCGCCGTGGTGGGCAAGGACGAGGAGCGCCGGCGTCTTTCGATCCGGGTCAGCGCCCGCAACCAGCGTGACGAGCCCGTCTTCACCAAGGGCATCGCCGAAGCCGAGTTCTGAGCGAACGTTCGGAAAAAGGAGCCAATCATATGCCGCTCGATTTCACGATCACGCGAGAACAGGAAGAGATCCGCAACCTCGCGCACGAGTTTGCCGAGAAGGAGATCCGTCCGGTCGCGGCGCACTACGACGAAACCGAGGAGTTTCCCTGGCCGGTCCTGCGCAAGGCCCACGAGGTCGGACTCACACCGGTGGCGGTGATGCCCGAAGCCTACGGCGGCGGCGGCCTCGACGTCATCAGCAACATGCTGATCGCGGAGGAACTCCACTGGGGCTGCGCCGGCATCGCGGTCGCGATCACCGGGACCGGGCTGGCGGCCACCGCCATCCTGGCCATGGGCAGTGAGAAGCAGAAGCAGCGCTGGATCGGGGAATTCTGCAACGCGAAGACCCCGGTGGTCGGAGCGATGGGCTTGACCGAGCCGTCGACCGGCTCGGATGCGATGGCGATCCAGACGACGGCCAAGCGGGTCGAAGGCGGCTACCTGCTGAACGGCGCCAAGCAGTTCATCACGAACGGCGGGATCGCCGACCTGCACGTCATCTTCGCCAGCACCGACCGCGCCCAGGGTCCGGCGGGAATCGCGGCCTTCGTGGTCGAGAAGGGGAATCCCGGGCTCAGCATGGGCCGGAAGGAGAAGAAGCTGGGCGTGCGCGCCTCCCACACCGCGCAGGTCATCCTGCAGGATTGTTTCGTGCCGGCGGAGAATCGGCTGGGCGGCGAGCCCGGCGACCCGGACGCCGGCCCCGGCGCGCTCGGCGCCCTGCTCATGCTGGAGCATTCGCGCCCGGCGGTCGCCGCCGGCTCACTCGGCATCGCGCGCGCCGCCTACGAGTTCGCGCTCGACTATGCGATGCAGCGGGTTGCCTTCGGCAAGCCGATCATCAAGCACGAGGGCATCGGGTTCAAGCTCGCCGAGATGGCGATGAACATCGATGCCGCCCGGCTGCTGACCTGGCGGGCCGGCTGGATGGCGCAGAACGGGATGCTGTTCACCCGGGCGGAGGGCAGCATGGCCAAGGCGTTCACCGCCGACATGGCGATGCAGGTCACGCTCGAGGCCGTTCAGGTGCTGGGCGGGTACGGCTACATCCGCGAGTATCCGGTCGAGAAATGGATGCGCGACGCGAAGATCTACCAGATCTGGGAGGGAACCTCGGAGATCCAGCGCCTCGTCATCTCGCGGGCGATCTCCGGGGATCGCAAGCCGTTGAGCCGCGCCGAGTCGCAGCCGCAGATCCGGAAGGTGTCCTGATGCAGGCCGCCTCCTCGGCCCCGGCGCGTTCGCGGATGTTCGACCTCACCGGCAGGGTCGCCCTCGTCACCGGCGGCTCGCGGGGTCTCGGGCGGGCGGACTGCCTGGCCCTGGCCCGCGCCGGGGCCGACGTGGTCGTCACCGACATCCTGATCGAAAGCGACCCCGAATTGGAGAAGGCAGCCGAGGCCTCGGGCAGCGTCCTGTCCCAGGCGATGGCGTCGCAGAAGGCGGTGTACGCGGAAAAGACCTCGACCGAAATCCGGGCCCTGGGCCGGCGCTCGGTCGCGCTGAAGATGGACGTCACGAAGCGAGACCAGGTCCAGGCCGTGGTCGACCGGGTCGTCGAGGAGTTCGGCAGCGTCGACATCCTGGTGAACAACGCGGGCACGCTGGACCATATGGGGACGCTCGAGAATCAGAATGACGCGCTCTGGGAGCGCGACCTGAAGGTCAACCTGACCGGTGCGTACATCTGCTCCAAGGTGGTCTGGCCGTACATGAAGCAGCATCAGTGGGGCCGCATCATCATGATGTCGTCCATCGCGGGCGCGATCGGTGGCTTCGGACAGGCCAGCTACGCCACGACCAAGGCAGGGCTCGTCGGCCTGGCGCGCACCCTCGCCCTGGAAGGGGCCCGGTTCAACATCACGTGCAACGCGGTGGTGCCCGGCATCATCGGCACCGAGGCCTTCAAGATGGGCCGGCCCGACATGAATGAGCGCATGATCAAACGGGTCGCCTCGCGCCGTCCCGGCGAGCCCGAGGAGATCGCCGCCGCGGTCACGTTCCTCTGCTCGCCCGAGGCGGCTTATATCACGGGGGTCGCGCTTCCGGTCACCGGCGGCCTGGATCTCTTCACCTTCTGATGGGCGAGTTCGTCGACCTCGAGACGAAGGACGGCGTGACCACGGTCCGCATGAACCGGGCGCCGGTCAATGCCCTGACGCCGGAGCTCCAGGAGGAGCTGGTCGAGACCTTTCGCCAGCTGGAGAGCGATGACGCGACCAGGGTCGCGGTCCTCACCAGCGCCTTCGATCGCTATTTCATGGTCGGCATGGACCTCAAGATGATGGGCGGCGACGGTTTCGATCGCGAGGATCCGTCCCTGCTGGAGCGGATCGCCCAGGGTTCCCGGCGCAGCCAGGCGGCTTTCGCCGAGATCGAACGCTTTCCCAAGCCGCTGATCGCGGCGATCAACGGGCACGCCCTGGGCGGCGGCTGCGAGCTGGCGCTCGTGTGCGACTACCGGTTCATGGTCGACGACGCACGCAGCACGATCGGGCTGACCGAGGTCTCCCTCGGCCTGATCCCCGGCGCGGGCGGCACGCAGCGCCTGCCCAAGCTGATCGGCCGTGGCCGGGCGACCGAGATGATCTTCGAGGCCGCCCGCCTGAAGGCCCGGGACGCCGCGGCGATCGGGCTCGTCCATGCCGCCCTGCCGGCGGATGGATTCGCGCAGGCCGTCCGCGAGCGGGCGCAGCGGCTGGCCCGGCAGGCCCCCATCGCGCTGCGACTCGCCAAGGAGGCGATCGCAGCCGGCCTCGACCGGTCGGCTGGCAAGGGGTTCGAGGTGGAGGCGGAGAACTTCGGCCGGGTCTCGGTCACCGAGGATGCGACGATCGGCGTCATGTCGTTCCTGGCCAAGCAGACCCCGGAGTTCACGGGGCGCTAGCCGCCCGGCTCGGGGGTGTACCCCGGGATGCCGGCTCGGATCGCGGCAATCGCGCGGGCGACGCGGTCGGGGTCCTCACCGCTGGCACGAATGACCAGCCGGCCCAGCTGTGACTGCGGATACGACCCCAGCGAGACGTCCGGGTACTCCGTCTCCAGCCGGCGCATCACGTCATGGAACGCGCTCTCCGGCGCGAGCCGGTAATGCAGCTCGATCACGGTCGGGGCGATCCCGCCCTTGAGATAGCGCGGCTCGATCAGGTGCTCGACGATCGACTGCAGCTCGTGGGGTGGCCCGGGCAGGGCGAACAGGTAGCGGTCGGCGCCGATCTCGAAGACCAGGCCCGGCGCCATGCCCGGACCGTTGCGCAGCACCCGGGCCCCGTCGGGAATCGTGGCCATGCGGCGGTTGCCGGCATTCAGCTCGGCGGTGCCGCGGCGGGCGGCAACCCCGCGGCTGAACATCAGTCCCTGCATCAGCGCCCCGGTCGGGCGGTCGTAATGGAGCGGCTGCCGCAGCGCGAGGGCGAGGGCGCCGTAGGTGCGGTCGTCCGGGGTGGGACCCAGGCCGCCGCAGACGAAGATGCGATCCAGCTCCGCCCGAGCGATCTGGGCCCGGACTTCGGCGACGATGTCGTCGTCGACGTCGCCCACGATCGTGATCTGCCGGACCGGATATCCCCGGGCGAACAGGCGGGCCGCGAGCCAGCTCGAGTTCGTGTCCTGCGTGAAGCCGCGCAGCAGCTCGTTCCCGACGGCGATGACGCTGGACTCGGGCACCGGACGCATAATAAGTCGTCAGTGCCCGGATCCAGCTACGAACGCAGCAAGGGCGTCGAATCGATCACCTGGCGCGAATTTCCGCTCGGCAAGGGTCTCGCGCTCGCGCTCCTCGAGGAATCGTCCGCCCACGGACGCCAGGTGCGCGGGCAGGCCCTGCTCGATACCCTGAACGAGGCGGCCGGGCTGCCGGACTGCCGGCTGACCGTGGCCGACCGGCCCCAGCAGCATCGCACCCGTGAAGGACGGCTCGAGCTGAAGACCTACGGCTACTACCGCATCGCGCTGGACAGCCGCAGCCCGCGCGGCACCATCCGGATCTACAACCTGACCGCGATCCGGCGCCAGGTGCTGGCGCCCAAGGTCTTCCTCGAGACGTTGCTCCACGAGTGGGTCCATCACTACGACTTCACCGGTCTCCAGCTCGAGCGGTCCCCGCACACCTCGGGCTTCTTCGCCCGCATCCGGGCCGTCGCCGAGACCCTCGGCGTCGGCTTCGTCACCCCCCCGAAACGGGACCTCAGCCCCGCGATCCCGCAGGTGCCCCGGGACGTGCTCCCGCCGGCTCGCGATCGCCTGAGACCCGGCGGGGTGGAGCCGCCGCGCTGGATCCGCGAGCAGATCCACGCCCTCTTCGGTCGTCGCGACCGCTGAGCCCGGGCTCGCTCCCGTAAAATATCGCGGGCGCACGCCGCCCCAGTCATGAGCGAAGGAGGGAGAAGCCAGTGGTGGTCCTGCTCGGCGCGCCGTCCACGGGCGCCGGTGAGCCGGCCCTGACGCCGGTCCTCACCCTGGTCTCGATCGGCGCCCTCCTGGCGCTGGCGTACGGCGGCTACCTCACCCGCCTCGTGCTGGCCGCGCCGGCCGGCAGCGAGCTCATGGTGCGGATCGCCCGGGCGATCCAGGAGGGGGCCTCCGCCTATCTGAACCGCCAGTACACGACGATCGCGATCATCGGCGCCGTGCTCGCGGTCGTGATCGGCGTCCTCATCAACTGGCAGACCGGCGTGCTCTACGTGGTCGGGGCCGGGTGCTCCGCCCTGGCCGGCTACGTCGGCATGAACGTCTCGGTGCGGGCCAACGTGCGCACGGCGCAGGCCGCCACCCGGGGCCTGAACAGCGCCCTGCGCCTCGCCTTCCGGGGCGGCGCCGTGACCGGCCTGTTCGTGGTCGGCCTGGGGCTGCTCGGCGTGACGATCGCCTACTGGGTCTTCGGCAAGCCCCAGACGCTGGTCGGCCTCGGGTTCGGGGCCAGCCTGATCAGCGTCTTCGCCCGGCTGGGCGGCGGCATCTATACGAAGGCCGCCGATGTCGGCGCCGACCTGGTCGGCAAGGTGGAAGCCGGCATCCCCGAGGACGATCCACGCAATCCGGCGGTCATCGCCGACAACGTCGGCGACAACGTCGGCGACTGCGCGGGCATGGCCGCCGACCTCTTCGAGACGTACGCCGTGACCGCGATCGCGGCGATGCTGCTGGGCAGCCTGCTGTTCCCGGGCCAGCTGCGCTTCGTCCTCTATCCGCTGATCCTGGGCGCGATCTCGATCGTCGCCACCATCGTGGGCACCTTCTTCGTCCATCTCGGCCGAAGCACCTGGATCATGGGCGCCCTCTACCGCGGCCTCGTGGTCAGCGCCGTGCTGGCGCTGGCCGGCTTCCTCGCCGTGACCCTCCTGATCGGCCTGGACGTGAACCTGTTCTGGGCCGGGGTGGTCGGGGTGGTCGTAACCATCGCGATCGTCGCCATCACCGAGTACTTCACGAGCGCGAGCTACTGGCCGGTCCGGACGATCGCGCGCGCCTCGACCACGGGCCACGCCACGAACATCATCGCCGGTCAGTCGATCGGGATGCTGGCCACCGGTCCGCCGGTGCTCGTGATCGCCGCCGGGATCCTCGTCTCCTACTTCTTGAATCAGCACGCCGCGGATTCGGGGCTGTACGGCATCGCGATCGCCGCCATGGCCATGCTGTCGATGACGGGCATCATCGTCGCGATCGATGCCTACGGTCCGATCACGGACAATGCCGGGGGGATCGCCGAGATGGCCAACCTGCCCGAGAGCGTGCGCAACGTCACGGATCCGCTGGACGCGGTCGGGAACACGACCAAGGCCGTGACCAAGGGCTACGCCATCGGCTCGGCGGGGCTGGCCGCGCTGGTGCTCTTCTCCTCGTACACCCAGGAGGTCGGCCAGGGCCGCACGCTCGGATTTTCACTGGCCGACCCGATGGTGGTGGTCGGGCTGTTCCTGGGCGGCATCCTGCCCTTCCTGTTCGGCTCCCTGAGCATGCTGGCGGTCGGCCGGGCGGCGGGCCAGGTGGTGCTCGAGGTGCGGCGCCAGTTCCGCGAGATCAAAGGCATCATGGAAGGCACCGCCACGCCGGAGTACGGGCGGGCAGTCGACCTGGTCACCCGCGCGGCGCAGCGCGAGATGATCCTGCCCGGGCTGATTCCGGTGCTCGCGCCGATCCTGGTGGGCTTGATCCTGGGGCCGACCGCGCTGGGCGGCATGCTGATCGGCAGCATCGTGACCGGGCTCTTCCTCGCCATTCAGATGACGTCCGGTGGGGGCGCCTGGGACAACGCGAAGAAATACATCGAAGAGGGCCATTTCGGCGGCAAGGGCACCGAGACGCATGCCGCGGCCGTCACCGGCGACACGGTCGGCGACCCGAACAAGGACACCGCCGGCCCCGCGATCAACCCCATGATCAAGGTCATCAACATCATCGCGATCCTGATCGCGCCGACCGTCGCCGCGCACAGCCTGATTCACTAGCCGGGCGCCCCAGGCGCACCGGTGCGAGGAAGTCCCGTGCGCGCCCCTGCGGGCTCGCTAGTCTTGCTCAGTGGGGATGCTGTACCTCTTCGACATGGATGGGACGTTGCGGGTGGCGCGGCTGTTCCCGGCGCTGGGACCGCTCGCCACCTGGGATCAGCGCATGCTGCCCGGCCGGCGTGAGCGGCTCGAGCAGCTGCACGCGCAGGGGCACCGGATCGGCGTCGCCTCCAACCAGGGCGCGGTGGCCTTTGGACTCGTGACGCTCGCGCGCTGCGAGCGGATCATGCAGGAGACGAACCGCCGGCTCGGCGGCCGGCTGGAGTGGATCGGGATCTGCCCCCACCATCCGCGCGGATTGCGCCCCGCCTATCGCCTCGACTGCGCCTGCCGGAAGCCCGCCCCGGGCCTGCTCCTGGAAGCGCTCGCCGGGTTCGGCGTACCGGCCCGGGAGGCCGTCTTCATCGGCGACCGGGAGACCGACCGGCTGGCGGCGGTGGCGGCCGGCGTGGCCTTCGAGCCCGCCGCACGCTTCTTCGCCGCGGACTGGGGCTAAGCTGGAGTCATGGACGAGTACACGCTGGAGATCAACGAGCTCCGCCGCCGGATCGCCAAGCTGAAATTCGACCGCGGCCCGCTCGACGTCATCGAGGAGCTGGAGGCGCAGCTGCGAATCCTGAAAGCGATCTACGACGCGACCTGGGCCCTCTTCCAGATGGGGGAAGGCGATGCGCGGCTGGTCGGGCAGTTCACCCAGCTGGGGTTCGGCGCCTGGACGTTCGACAACGTCTACTACTACGTCTACGAGGAGGCGGTCAATCTGGATCCGGCCGGCCACGACCTGGCCTCCCGGATCAGCGAGCACGATTACCGCGCGCCGTTGATGGCGCCCGTCTCGCGGGAGGAGTCCACCGGAGCCTGAGCCCGCCATGAGGCCGAAGCCGGACTCCGCGCCGCTTCCCCTGAGGAAGCCGGCGTCCGCCCCGTTGCAGCGCGCGCTGCTGCTCGTGCTCGTCTTCGTCGGCGGCTTCAGCAGCCTGGGCATCGAGTTCGCCGCCTCCCGATTGCTGGCGCCCTATTTTGGCCAGGCGCTCTTCGTCTGGGGAATCCTGATCGGTCTCATCCTCATCTACCTGACGATCGGCTACGCGGTCGGCGGACGCCTGGCGGATCGGTTTCCGAACCCGGTCGTCCTCTACGCGATCACCGGGGTGGCTGCCGCCGCGACCGGGGTGATCCCCTTCGTCTCGCGCCCGATCCTGAGCTGGTCGCAGACCGGGTTCGCGCAACTGTCGGTCGGGGTCGTCGTGGGATCGCTGATCGCGGTCATCGTCCTCTTCGCGGTGCCCGTCATCCTCCTGGGCATGGTCTCGCCCTTCGCGATCCGCCTTCGCATCGAGGCGGTGGCCCAGGCCGGCAACGCGGCGGGCGCCGTCTATGCCCTGTCCACCCTGGGCAGTATCGCCGGCACGTTCGCCCCGGTCTTCTGGCTGATTCCCAGCTACGGGACGCGGCCGACGCTCTACGTCATGGCGATCGTGCTCGCCATCGTCTCCGCCATCGGGCTCTGGACCGTGTGGTGGGGACGCCTGTCCACGCTCGTGCCACCGGCCATCCTGATCCTGGCGCTCCTCCAGCATTCGACCGGGATTCGCAGCGCCGTCTACGGCCAGCGGATCTATGAGGCGGAGTCCGCCTACAACTACATCCAGGTCGTCCAGAGCGGTCAGGAGCGCGACCTCATCCTCAACGAAGGGCATGCGGTCCACTCGGTCTATGATCCGACCACGCTCTATACGCGCGGGCCCTGGGACGACTTCCTGCTCGCCCCGCTGTTCGGATCCGGGGCTCCCCCGCGCAGCCTGGCGGTGATCGGACTGGCTGCTGGGACGGTAGCCCGCCAGTACACCGCGATCGACGGGCCGCTGCCCATCGACGGGGTCGAGCTGGATCCGAAGATCGTGGAAGTCGGGCGACGCTATTTCGCCATGCGGGAACCCAACCTGCACGTGACGGTGGCCGACGGCCGCTACTGGCTGGCGACCCGGGCCGGACGCTATGACGTGATCGTGGTCGACGCCTACCGCCAGCCCTACATCCCCTTCTACCTGACCACCCGGGAGTTCTTCCAGAGTGCGCGCGCGCATCTGAATCCGGGCGGCGTGGTCGCCATCAACGTGGGGCGGACCCAGACGGACTACCGGCTGGTGGACGCGCTGAGCGGGACGCTCACGGCCGTCTTCCGCCACGTCTTCATCGTCGACACCGGGCACGGCTTCACGAACAGCATCATCTTCGCGACGGACGCGAACACGACGCTGGACACCTTCGTCAGCCGCGCCCAATCGGTCGCCAACCGCGGACTGGCGCCCATCGCCCGCGACGCGCTCACGGTCGGCGACCCGCGGCAGGCGCATCCGAACGGCATCGTCTTCACCGATGAGCTGGCGCCGGTGGAGCGCGTGATCGATCAGATCATCCTGGGCTACATCGGACAGACGGGCCGGTGAGGCGGCGATCCGCGCCGGTAACGCGCCTATAATTGGATGCGAATGGCGATTTCCCAGCTGACGGAGGAGGCGGTGCTCGAGGCACTGCGGCCCGTCAGGGATCCAGAGCTGCAGCGCGGCATGCTGGACCTCGAGATGATCCGGGACGTGAAGGTCAGCGGCCCTGACGTCATCGATCTGACCGTGGTCCTGACCACGCCCGCCTGCCCGCTCAAGAACCGGATCCACGACGACATCGACGCCGCTCTGGCCGTCCTGCCCGGCCGGCCGAAAGCCCGAATCAAGTGGGACGCCCAGGTCTCCCGCACGGGCGGCATTCCCAACAAGCAGCCGATCCCCGGGGTCCGGAACGTGATCTCGGTCGGCGCCGGCAAGGGCGGCGTGGGCAAGTCGACCTGCGCGGTCAACATCGCCATCGCGCTGTCCCAGCTGGGGGCCCGGACCGGCATCATCGACGCCGACGTGTACGGTCCCAACGTCCCGATCCTGCTCGGCGCCGAACACGAGAAGCCGGTCGCGGACGAGAACCAGAAGATCGTGCCCATCCTCCGTCACGGCGTCAAGCTGATCTCGATCGGCTTCTTCATCGACCCCGACAAGCCGGTCATCTGGCGCGGGCCGATGCTGGGGGGCGCCGTCCGGCAGTTCATGTTCGACGTGAACTGGGGCGAGCTCGACTACCTGGTCGTGGACCTGCCGCCCGGCACCGGCGACATCCAGCTGACCATGTCGCAGAGCATCCCGATGACGGGCGCGGTCGTCGTCTCGACGCCGCAGGACGTCTCGACCGCAGACGTGGGCAAGGCGATCCAGATGTTCAACACGCTCAAGGTGCCCAACCTGGGCCTGATCGAGAACATGAGCTACCATCTGTGCCCGCATTGCGGCGAGCGCACCGACATCTTCGGGCACGGAGGGGCGCGCGCCCTGGCCGAACGGATGCAGGTTCCCTTCCTGGGGGAGATTCCCCTCGACCATCGGATCCGCGAAGGCGGAGGTCCCGGGGTGCCGATCATGGTCTCCGATCCCGATTCGCCGCTGTCCCAGGTATATCGCGACGTCGCCTCCCACCTGGCCGCCCAGGTCAGCATCCGCAACTTCAAGCAGGCCAGCTTCATTCCGCTCAGGACCATCTAGCCTTTTGACCCGCCGGCGCCTGGTTGCGGTCTGTGGCGAATCAGACCCACAGACGTCGCTGCGAGGGCTGGCCTACGAGGTGGGTCGCGGGATCGCCGAGCGCGGCGCGGCGCTCCTCTGTGGCGGATCGACCGGCGTCATGGAGCATGCGGCCAGGGGCGCGCGCTCCGCCGGCGGCCTCACCGTCGGCGTGCTCCCAGGGGACGATCCGTCGCAGGCCAACGACTACATCGATGTGGCGATCGCGACCGGGCTGGGCCAGGCTCGCAATGCCGTCCTCGTGCTCAGCGCGGACGGCGTGATCGCGATCGGCGGAGGGCTCGGCACCCTCGCCGAGATTGCGCTGGCCCTGCGGGCCGGCCGTCCGGCCGTGGGCATCCGGACCTGGCGCTTCCATCGCGAGGCGCAGTCCGAGCCGTCGCTGCGGGTCGCCGAGTCTGCCGCCGAAGGGTTGCAGTGGCTCTTCGAGCAGTTTGCGTGAGCGCCCGTCCCCAGCTGGATCAGCGCGTCCGGGCCCTCTTCCGCGAGACCTTCGGCGCCGGGCCGCTGGCGGTGGCGATCGCTCCCGGACGCATGAACGTCATCGGGGAGCACACGGACTACAGCGGCGGCCTGGCGCTGCCGGCCGCCATCGATCGCTACACGGCGGTCGCGATCCGGATGCGCCGCGATGCCCGGATCTCGCTGATCAGCGACCGGACGGCCTCCCGCTACGAGTTGCCCGAGCTGCCCGACGTCCGCCAGGGACACTGGTCGGACTACCCGGTGGGCGTGGCCCATGAGCTCCGGCGTCGGTTCGGGCGTCAGGACGGTTTCGACGCCGCGATCGTCTCCGACCTGCCTCCAGGCGCCGGCCTCAGCTCGTCCGGTGCGCTCGAGGTCGCGACCGCCCTCGCGCTCCTGTCCGCCTTCGGCGTCGACCTGCCCGGGCTCGAGATCGCACGGCTGTGCCAGCGTGCCGAGAATGCCTTCGTCGGGGCTCGGACCGGCATCATGGACCAGGTCGCCGCCCTCTACGGCCGCGCCGGCAATGCGCTGCTGCTCGACTGCCGCCTGCTCGCCTGGGAGAGCGTCCCGCTGCCCGACGCGCGGTACGCCTGGCTGCTGGCCGATACGAAGGTGAAGCATGACCTCGCGTCCGCCGCCTACAACGATCGGCGGCACGATTGCGAGCAGGCCCAGCGGATCCTGGGCCGCGCCGACCTTCGCGAGGTGACGATCGCCGATCTCGATCGCCTGCCCGACGCCCGCATGCGCCGTCGCATCCGCCACGTCGTCACCGAGAACGCGCGCGTGGGGCAGGCCGTCGATGCGTTGCGCCGCCGCGATGCCGCGGCGCTGGGGCCGCTGCTGCTGGCCTCGCACGCCAGTTTGCGCGATGATCTCGAGGTGAGCTGCGCGGAGCTCGACGGCATGGTCGAGCTGGCAGGCCAGGTCGGCGCCGTGCTGGGCGCGCGCATGATGGGCGGCGGTTTCGGAGGCTGTGCCCTCCTCCTCGTCAAGCAGGATGGCCTGGACCAGGCCGAAGAGCATCTCCGGGAGGGCTACATGGACGCCTTCCATCGCGCACCCGACTTCTATCGCGTTCGAGCCGTCGATGGGGCGCTCGGAGGCCAGGAGCGATGACCGCATCCCTGAACGATTGCCTGTCGCTGTTCCCGGTGCAGGCGCTGAACCGCCAGGCGTTGAGTGCGGGATGGAGGATGGCGGTGAAGACCCTTGGCGAAGGCGAGGATCAGGGATTCGCGAAGCCGGATCACGATGACGACGCCTGGGCGCCGGTGGAGGTCCCGCGGCTGCACGGCGCCACCGCGGGGCACGAGGCGATCTGGTACCGCGTGCGCTTTCCCCGCCCGCGCCATCGCCAGCGAACCCTGTTGCGCTTCGACGGCGCCTTCCTCACCGCCAACGTCTGGCTGAATGGGCGCCTGCTGGGAAGCCATTACGGCTACTTCGCGCCCTTCAGCTTCGACGTGTCCTCCTTCCTGCTCGACGAGAATGTGCTCGCGGTCTGCGTGGAGGCGCCGGTGGAACTGGATCTTCACGGCAAGCGGCATGTGATGGGCCTCTTCAACGACGGGAATGCCAAGCCGTATCCGAGCCGCGAGCTTGGCCGGTTGCCGGAGCAGTACGTATGGCACGTGCCCATGGGCCTGTGGCAACCCGTCTACCTGGAGCAGGTCGGGCACGTGGTCGCCGAGTGGCTGCATTGCGAGCCGCGCGCTGAGCGTGGGCAGACGGGTCGGGTTGGTCTGCGCATCAGGCTGCGCAACCTCGACTCGCGGATCATGACCGGCGAGATGGCGATCCGGATCGAGGCCCAGACCGGAGAGCCGCTCCCGCCGCTCGAGATGAAGCGGGCGCTGCGGCTGTCCGGCCACGAAGTGCAAACGGTGGCCGTCGACCTGGCCATGCCAGCCCCGAGGCTGTGGTGGCCGTGGGCCTATGGAGAGGCGGCGCTCTACCGGGCTGTCGTCGAGGTGGTCGCGGACGAGCGGCCGAGCGCCCTGGTCCAGGAGACCTTCGGCGTGCGCGAGGTCTCGCTGGACGCGAAGCCCGAGAGCTGGACGTTCCGGGTCAATGGCCGGCCCATGTTCATGCGGGGCGCCACCTACTGCAGCGAGTTCTTCCTCGACGCCACGACGCAGGAGATCGCCAATCGCGACCTCGACCTGGCCCGGTCCGCCAACATGGACATGCTCCGCTTGCCTGCGCACGTCGAGCCGCGGGTCGTCTACGACGAGGCCGACCGCATGGGGCTTCTCCTCTGGCAGGACTTTCCGCTGATCTTCTCCTACGTGCATCGCGCCGAGCCGCGCGCGGTCGCGTTCTTCCGGGAGGCGGTGCTCGGCCAGGTCGAGGAGATGGCGCACCTCCTCTACAATCATCCGTCGGTCGCCGCGTACGCGCTGCACGCCGCTCCGGCCTGGTGCGCCGGCTCACAGTCGCTCGGCGAGCGGCACATCGAGCAGCTCAACCGGGATGTCGACGAGGAGGCCGCCGCGCTGCTCCGCGAGCTCGACCCCGAGCGACCGGTGCTGGTCGCCTCGGGCGACCAGGACGCACACCTCTCGCTCGCCATCCCCGATGCGGTCGACGGCCTGTCCGATCGCCCGCCGGCGTTCGTCAGCGAGCTCGGCGCCCCCGCGCTCCCGTCGGCCGCCTCCCCCGTCTGGCGGCACGTCAACCGGACCTGGCCGGTCGCCGACGATGACCCCTCCTGGCGGTTCGCCGGCTACGACCCACGCGAGTGGGCCGGGCTGGGCCTGCCGCCGCTCTCCACGTTCTCGAGCCGCGACGCCTGCATCGGCGCCAGCCAGGACGCACAGGCGCTGCGGCTCCGCGCCGCGATCGAGCGGCTGCGGGCCGCGAAGTTCGCGCCCTGCGGCGGCGTGCTCGTCGATCAGCTGGTCGACGCCTTCCCGGGAATCAGCCCGGCGATCCTGGATCACGCCCGGCGCCCGAAACGTGCCTACCGGGCCGTGCTCGAGGCGCTCCGGCCGGTGGTCCTGATCGCCGAGCCGGCCGATCGGTCACTCCGCGCGGAAGGCTCCGTGATCCTGCTCCCGCGGGGACGGCCGCTGCGGCTGCGTTTGCTCTGCGTCAACGACGATCCGGGACGGCGCGGCATGGGCCGCCTTCGCTGGCGGATCACGCGCGAGCGTGCCGGGGCGCTGCCCTGGTGGCAGCGCGTGCGCGGCCGGCTCACGACGCGGCGGTTCTCCGGCCAGGAGACCGTGGAACTGCCGCTGGCCACCGAGGCGGCGGTCATCGTGGCCGAGCCCATGCTTCGTTTCCAGGCCGACGGCTTCTACCGCCTGTCGGCCGAGCTCGAGGCGGGCGGCGCGACGCTCGCCACCCTCGAGCAGCGGTTCAAGGTCGGCGCGGCCGCCCCGCCCACGGGGCCCGACCCGGGCGCCCTCCCGGACCGTGCCGCGCGGGAGCTCGGGGCGGCCCGGCCGCTGCCCTTGAGCCGCTGAGCTCAGCCGGGGATCGAACCGGTACGGCAGATCTCCGCGTACAGGCGCCCGCTGGGGCGCAGGCGTCGTTCCTGCGTGTGCAGGTCACAGGACGCCAGGCCGAACTTCAATCCGTAGCCTTCCGCCCACTCGAAGTTGTCGAAACACGTCCAGTGGAAGTACCCGCGGACCGGGACGCCCCGGTCCATGGCTCGAAGCGTCGCCTGCAGATGATCGCGGAGGAACGCGGGCCGCAGCGCATCCGAGGCGTCCGCGACGCCGTTCTCCGTGATGTAGATGGGCAGGCGCTGCCGGTCGAGTTTGAGGAGCCAGCGGTAGAGGCCCTCGGGATAGATCTCGAGCCCCTGATCGGAGGTGGGCGCCTGCGCCCGGTTGACGCGCTCCCCGAAGAACTGGGCGGGCGCGCGGCGACTGAAGCGGACCAGGTTGCGCGTGTAATAGTTCAGGCCGATGAAGTCCTGGCTTTGCCGCGGCCCACGCACCATGCCGGCCCGACTCAGCGGAAACATGGAGCGGCCGGCGCGCAGCGAGCGGAGCAACGTCTCGTTGAAGACGCGATCGTAGACGGCCGCGATCAGCCGGTCCGCCGGATGCCAGGCGCGGAACGGGTCGAAGATGCGCAGGTGGTGGGCGAGTCCGACCTGGGCCGCGGGACGGCGGGCTTTGATTCGCCGGAACGCCTCCCAGTGGCCCAAGAGCAGGTGCGACAGCACCCGGACGCCGGACCGGAAGTCGCGCAGGCCGGGCGGCCATTCGCCGGTGAGGTAGGACTGGTAGACGAGTCCCGTGGGTTCGTTGATGGTGATCCAGTAGGTGGCGAGGTCGCCAAGGGCCTCGATCACCTGATCCGTGAACCGGGCGAAGCGGGACACGGTTGTGGGGTCGAGCCAGCCGCCGCGATCGCTGAGCCAGCGTGGAATCGTGAAATGGTGCAGCGTCACCATGGGCTCGAGCCCGCGCGCATGCAGCGCCTCGAGCACCCGGCGGTAATGGGCGATCGCGCTGGGGTCGAACTCTCCCTCGGCCGGCTCGATGCGACTCCATTCCACCGAGAACCGGTGAGCGTTCTGATGCAGGGACCGGAGCAGGTCGAAGTCGGATTGATACCGCTCGAAATGGTCGCAGGCCGGGTCGGAGCGATCGCCGTTGCGGATGCTCCCCGTCCGCTGCTCCCATTCCCACCAGTCGTTGCGGTGATTGCCGCCCTCGACCTGGTGGGCGGCCGTCGCGGTTCCGAAGAAGAACCCGTCCGGGAACCGCCCCGGCATCAGCCGTTTGAGCCCAGCGCCAGCAGGGCGAGCACCGTCCCCGCCACCACGAGCGTGACGCCCAGGGCCACGATCGCCGCGGCCGGTCCCACCACCGCGGCGACCGCGCGGTCGGTGGGCAGCCGGTAATGCCGGGCGGCGGCCATGACGAGCAGCACGTTCTGCCAGGCGAACAGCGCGATGCCCAGGGAACCGGAAACCGGCCCGAGGCTGTCTGCCGCAGGCGCGTTCCCCAGCGCGCGCAGGACCGCCTCCACCAGCTGGACCGGCGCCGCGAGCAGCCCGGTCAGGGCAATCGAGCCGGACAGCCCCAGGTAGCCGGCCCAGGCGCCGCGACCTCCGAGCCGCTTCGCCACCAGGTGGACGAGGGAAACCGCCAGCAGCCAGAGGCCGAGTGACGCGACCAGGTCGTCGAGCGGCAGGATGAAGCGCTGCGCGTAGACCCAGCCGAAGAACGCCGCGCTCAGCAGGTGGAGGTCGCCGGCCACTGCGGGGACGCCCTGGGCGGGACCGCCGCGCGCGAGCGCGTCGAGCTCCGCGATCAACGCTGGGATCGCCACACTGACCGTGATCCCCAGCAACCCGTGGGCGAGCCGCCGGTGCTGGTCGATCCGTGCGAGCGTCGCGGCGGGCCGGCGGAGCAGCCCGAGGGGGTCGGCCAGGAGGAACATCCGGCGAATTGTAACGTCGGACGCCTCCTATAATTCCGCGAGTCATGGCGTCCGGTGCCCCGGCAGATCTCGCCGACCGCACGACTGGGCTGGTCGGCTGGACGGTCGCCTGGCGGGCCGCCAGCGCCGTCACCACCCTCGCGCTCGGCTATGTCCTCGTGCGCCAGCTGCCCAAGGCCGAATACGGGCGCTACACGCTGGTGCTCAGCCTGCTCGTGTATCTGGCCCTGCTCGCCACCTTCGGGCAGGACCAGGGACTCCTCCGCTACCTGCCCGAGGTGCTCGCCCGGCGGGACCGCGACGCGGCCTACGACCTGCTCCGCAAGTCCGGGATCACCTTGCTCGGCGCGTGGGCCGGAGTCAGCCTGCTCGTCTTCGCGCTCCGGCCGGTGATCGACCGGGCGCTCAACGCGCAGGTCGGTGATCTGCTCGCGCTGGGGACGGTCCTGCTGCTGGGCGCGATCACGACCGGTGCGCTGTCCTTCGCGCTGGTCGCGGTCTACGATATGCGCAGCCAGGCGCTGGCGACCCCGATCGCCGGGGCGCTGACGCTCGTCCTCGCCGTCCTCTTCCTGCGCCGCGGCGGCCACCTGGGCGCTGTGCTCGTGGCGGGCGCGGTCGGGCAGTCGGCGCTCGCGCTCTTCTACCTCAACGTGCTCCTGCGCCGCATCCGCCTCGCCTCGGGTGCGAGCGCCGCGCGGGTGCGCTGGCGCCGCCTGCTCGTCTACGCGAGCGGCTGGCTGCCCAGCCTGTTGATCGCGTCGGCGGTCGGCCTGCAGTTCGAGAGCCTGTTCCTGGTCCACTTCCGCGGGACCGTGCAGGTTGCCTACTACGACACCGGCTACAACATTCCGCAACGCCTCGTATCGCTGATTCCGAGCCTGCTGACCGGCGCCTGGGTGGTTGGGACGCTGGAGAGCTTCCGCGGCGAGGCCGGACACCTGCGGGGCGCGGTCAACGCCTTCTACAAGGGCATCTTCATGATCGGCGTGCCGCTCGCGCTCGCCGGGGGCGCGCTGCTCAGCCCGATGATCCGCTTCCTCTACACGGAAGGCTACGACCAGGCGGCCACCATCGCCCCGGTCATGCTCGAGTTCTTCATCCTCGCGCTGCTGGTCGCGCCCTGGGGTCTGGTCGTGCGCGTGCGCGAGCTCGCCTGGGTGAACGCGGGCATCAGCATCGCGCAGGTCGGCTTCGCCGCGGCGGCCGACTTCTGGCTGGTCCAGGCGTTCGGGCTGTGGGGCGCCGTCGCGGCGGTCGGGCTGACCACGCTGCTGACGCTGGCGCTCAGCCTTTTCGCCTGGTACCGGTGCGACCGGGGATCCTTGACGATCCCCTGGGGCTACGCGGCGCGCTGCCTGCTCGCGTCGCTGCCGTTCCTCCTGCTCGCGCCGCTGGCGGCGCTCCGGCTACGCCTCGTGCTCCTCCTGGTCCTAGCGCTCCTCCTGACGCTTGCCTGGGCGGCGCTCGTGCGCCGCCTCAAGCTGCTGGACGTGACGGAGGTCCCGCTCCTCCATCACAGCCGGCACCCCCCGGTCCGCTTCGTGCTGCGCTGGCTCGCCCCTACTGCAGAATGACGGCCATGTTGTTGAAGTCCGCCCAGGAGGCTTCGAAGGCCGCCTTCCCGTACCAGTACTGGCTGCCCGATCTCCAGGGATCGTTCACGCGCACCTGGGTCGGGGAGACGCCGCTCAGGGTCACGACGTGCTCGATCAGGGAGTACTTGATCTGCGTGTGCCCGTCCCAGGCCGTCCAGACGCCCGTATAGCCGGCCGCCCGGGCGTTCTCCCAGCCGGTCTCCACCCAGACCAGCACGGGATGGTGATTGGCCAGCGCCGCGTAGACCTGGGCCGCCGAATATCCTTCCCCGCCGGTGGACGCCGGCGCGCCGTGCGTCTGCGCGATGGCCAGGATCGGGGGCCAGTAGACACCGTACCCGGTCGGCCCCAGGTCGCTGCCGTTCACGTTCCCGACGAACTGCACGTACGGGTTTCCCCATTGCAGGACCCGGTGCCGGTTGTTGGGATCCAGCTTGGGCATCGTGTTGTCCGGATTCTGGGGCGCGAACAGCTGGGGTTGCGTGTAGTAATGGCCGAGCGCGCTGAGCCCCATCTGCAGGGCGGCGGTCTCGCAATCGAGGTTCATCACCTGCCGGTAGACAGGCGTGCCGATCGTGATGACCCCGGGCGGCGGCGTGGGTGCGGGCGGTGCCGCCGGCGCGGCGGCCGGCGTCGGGGATGGGGTGGGCGAGGGCGTGGGGGGATAGGAGACGACCAGCAGCGGCTCGGGCGACCGGCTCGCGGGAGGCGATGGTGACGCCGCCAGGCCCGTCAAGCCGCAACTGCTGAGCCCCAGCACGCTGACCGCGATCGCCAGCCGCACTCGGATGGCAGGCACCCCGTCAGGATAGTCCGCCGCCGCCTGAAGTCCGTCCTGTGGGGCGCTACCGATAGATGACAGCCATGTCGTTGAAATCGCGCCAGACCGTCTCGAAGGTCACCTTACTGATCCAGTACTGGCTGCCGTGCAGGGGATCGTTGACGCGCACCATGTTGTTCGAGACGCCGCTCAGGATGACGGCGTGCTCGACGAACGAATAGCGGATCATCCGTCCGTCCCAGGCCCTAAAGACGCCCACCCGGGGCCGCATCCAGTTCGTCTCCACCCAGACTTCGACCGGGTGGCCGCTGAGGAGGGCCGCGTACACGGTGGACGGCGCGTAGCCTTCGCCACCCTCCGTGTTGGGCAGGCCGTGGGATCGTGCGATGTTCACGATCACCGGGTAGTAGACTCCGTAGCCGGTCGGGATCCAGTCGCTTCCGTTCACGTTGCCGACGAAGTTCGTATAGGGATCGCCCCATTGCGCGACCGTGTGGTTGGGGCCCATGACGGGGGCGCGCAGGTCCGGGTTCTCGAAGGCGAACAGCGCGCCGTCGCTGAAGTAATGCCCGAACGTCGCCAGACCCATGCGCAGGGCGCTGGTCTCGCAATCGAGCACCATGGCCTGCCGGTAGATGGGCACCGCGATCGTGACGTAGCCGGCGGGCGGCGTCCAGGGGGCTGCGGCCGGCGGCGGGGGTGGCGGCGGCGGTGGCACGTACTCGACGTAGAGGGTGGCCGCCGGCGTCTGCGCTTCCTGACGCATCAGCCCACGGGCCGCGGGCGGCATCCCGGTGGCGGGGAGGACCGCGCCGCTGGCCGGCCGTGAGACGGCGGTCTGCGACGACACCGGTGACCCGCCGAGTGACAGCGTCGATCCGGCGCCGGCCACGAGCATGATGGCCGTGACCACGATCCGGTCGAAACGGCGAATCGAGGGGGCCGCTCGGAGCATTGCGTTCACCGTAACGGCGCAGGATTGCGGCCTCGATTTCGTGGCCGCGACTGTAGGGGTGACGTGATGCCCGCGTCGCCCGGCCGCGATAGGCGTCACCGATCCGTGGACGGTGTCACCCGTTCGCTGATACGCTAACCGTCGCCGTGAACCTGGACACGAAGATTGCGCTCGTCACCGGCGCCGGCCGCGGCATCGGCGAAGGCATCGCGCGCCGGCTCGCCGCCGATGGCGCGACGGTCGTCTGCGCGGACGTCAACCTGGAGGATGCGCAACGGGTTGCGACAGCCTGTGCGCAGGGCGCGCACGCGATCCGGCTCGATGTCGCGAGCGCGCCAGACTGCGAGCGCGCCATCCAGGACACGGTGGGGCGGCACGGACGCCTCGACATCCTGGTCAACAACGCCGGCATCAACCGCGATGCGATGCTCCACAAGATGACGGACGAGCAGTGGCAGCAGGTGATCGCGGTCGACCTGAGTGGCGTCTTCTACATGACGAGGGCGGCCAGCCGGGTGATGCGGACCCAGGGGTCTGGTCGCATCATCAACATCTCCTCCGCCAGCTGGATGGGGAACATCGGACAGGCCAATTACGCGGCCGCGAAGGCCGGCGTCATCGGGCTCAGCCGAACCGCCGCCCGCGAGCTGGCGCGCTCCCAGGTCACGGTCAACGCCATCTGCCCCGGCTTCATCGACACGACGATGACGCGCGGCATTCCGGCGCCGATCCGGGAACAGCAGCTGGCGAAGATTCCGCTCGGCCGCGCCGGCCAGCCGGAGGACGTCGCGGCGCTCGTGGCGTTCCTCGCCTCGGACCTTGCCTCCTACATCACCGGGGAAGTGATCAACGTCGGGGGCGGCTACGTGTTGTGAGAGTGGTGTCGGTCCGGGACGCCGTCGCCGCGATCCCGGATGGGGCCACCGTCGCCACGGACGGCTTCACCATGATGGGGGTCGCCGAGGCGGTGTACGAGGGGATCGAGCAGGCGTTTCGACAGACCGGTCATCCGCGAGATCTCACGATCGTTCACGCCGCCGGACAGTCCGACCGGGTCGTCGGTTTCGAGCACTTCGCGCAGGACGGCCTGGCCCGCCGGATCGTGGGCCCGCACTGGGGCCTGATGCCGAAGATGTCCGCCTTCCTGTACGCGGGCGGCGCCGAAGCCGTCTGCCTGCCCCAGGGCCAGCTGTCGACGCTCTATCGCACCATCGCCGCCCGGCGGCCCGGTCAGCTGAGCCGGATCGGGCTGGGCACGTTCGTCGATCCGCGGATCGAAGGCGGCAAGGTCAACGCCCCCGCGCGCGAGCGCGCGCCCGACTATGTCGACCTCCTGCAGGTCGGCGGAGAGGAGGTCTTGCTGTACCGCGCGTTTCCCATCGACGTCGCGATCGTACGCATGACGCAGGTCGATGAGGCTGGCAACGGGTCGCAGGACGAGGAAGCGGTCACCCTCGATGCCCTGGCGCTGGCGCAGGCGGCGCGCAACCACGGCGGGGTGGTGATCTGCCAGGCGAAGCGGCTCGTGTCGCGGGGGGCGATCGCTCCCAAACAGGTGCAGGTCCCGGCCGCGCTGATCGACCTGGTCGTGATCGCGCCGGACCCGGAGCGCCAGCACCGGCAGACCGCGGGGACCCCCTTCGACCCCCGCTTCATCACGGCGGCGCCCGGCGGCCGGGTGGAGCTGGCCCGGGCCGAATTCTCCACGAGGCTGGTGATCGGCCGCCGGGCGGTGCGCCTGCTGCACGACGGCGACGTGGTGAACCTGGGCACCGGCATCCCCGGCGACACCATCGGTCCGGCGCTGGCCGAGGCGGGTCTGGCCGATCGCGTCACCATGACGGTGGAATCGGGTGTCTACGGCGGCGTGCCGCAAGGCGGCGTCGATTTCGGGATCTCGGCCTACCCGTCCGCCATCATCCCGCACCCGTCCCAGTTCGATTTCTACAACGGCGGCGGGCTGGACGCGACGTTCATGGGGGCGGGCCAGGTCGACCGCGAAGGAAACGTCAACGTCAGCAAGCTGGGCGGCCGCGTCATCGGCGCGGGCGGGTTCATCGACATCACCCAGAGCGCGCGGATGGTCTGTTTCTGCCTGCCCTTCGAATCCCGCCATGCCAGGTTCGTCGAGCGGGTTGACCACCTGACCTTCAGCGCGACCCAGGCCCGCTCGAATGGCCAGCAGGTCTTCTACGTGACCGACCGCGCGGTCTTCAGCCTCGACGATGGCGGGCTCGTCATGCTCGAGATCGCGCCTGGACTCGACCCCGGCCGCGACGTCCTCGCCCACCTGCCGTTTCCGGTGCGCGTGGCGGCGCCGCTCCGCGCCATGCCCGCCGACATCTTCCAGGCCGCGGTCTCACCATTCACGCTGAGGCCGGGCTCACCGCCCAGCCGCTCCAAAGACAGAGAAAGAGGGCGGGTCAGCGGACCCGCTCCTCCCTCGAGCTAGGTCGACGTCTCAGGCGGTCGCCGCCTGCGGCCGGGTCGACGCGCCGGCTACCGTCACCTTCCGCCGGCTGCGCACCGCCAGCCAGATCTCCAGCGCGAACGCCCCCAGGACCGCGAACGCGGCCAGTGCCAGCCCGATCGCCGCATAGAGCGCGTAGGTGCCGATCGTCCACCAGCCGTACGCGTTCAGCAGCAGGCCCCGAAGCGTCTCGCCCTTGAAGAGGGTGGCAACCTGGCCCGCGATCTTCTGGTCGGTCGGCGCCGCCATCGCCTTGGCGCTCATCTGCGAATACGTCTGGCCACCGGCCACCTCACCCAGGTGGACGGCGATGAAGTTGTTCGCGTACACCTTGGCCTGCTCGCCGGTGGTCAGCTGCTGCCCGGCGTACACGGTCATCGCCGCCGCGTCAGCGGCGGGAAGCGCCGTGATCGCCGGGCTGTTCGCCGCCGGAAAGCTGATCTGTTGCGCCGTCAGCTCGCTCGAAATTTGGTTGTGGATGAAGGAGTTTCCCCAGAATAGGAATCCCGCGCAGAACACCAGGATGCCGATGAGGCCGACCTGGAGCACCAACACCCGCCAGCGCACGCTCGTCGTCATGTCGACACACCTCCGTCGAGATTTCGTTGGCTCCTGGACGATACGTCCAGGGCGGATTCATCCTGACCGAGTTCGCCTCCGTCGGGCAGGACCGATGGTCCCGACCGCGCGGTGACCTCGGGTGGAGGGGCCGGGACCCTCGGCCCCAGACCGCGTTCGAGGGGGAGGGCGAGTCGAGAGTGGTGGGCCGTGGAGGTCTCGAACCTCCGACCAACCGGTTATGAGCCGGCCGCTCTAACCCCTGAGCTAACGGCCCAGCGTGGGCCGATTATACGGACTGCTTCCGTCCGCCCCGGAGCTTGCGAGCGACCCACATGATCGGGTCGTAGGCCGCGGTGGCCGTTCGCTCCTTCAAGGGGATGATCGCGTTGTCGGTGATGTGGATGTGCTCCGGGCAGACTTCCTGGCAGCACTTCGTGATGTTGCACATGCCGATGCCCGCCTTGCCGTGCAGGAGGCCCGTCCGGTCGAGCGTGTCTTTTGGATGCATCTCGAGGCCCGCGATCCGGACCATGTAGCGCGGCCCGTAGTACTGCGACCGCTCGCCATGGTCGCGCAGCACGTGACAGACGTCCTGACAGAGGAAGCACTCGATGCACTTTCGATACTCGAAGACCCGCTCGACGTCCTCGGGCAGCATGGTGTAGGGGAGGGTCGCGTCGGGCGGCGGTTGGAAGGCCGGGATCTGCCGGTTGACCTCGTAGTTCCAGGACACGTCGGTGACGAGATCTTTGATCAGCGGGAACGTGCGCATCGGTCCGACGTGGATCTCGCGCGACTCGAACTGGTCGACGCGCGTCTTGCACATCAACATCGGACGCCCGTTGATCTCGGCGCTGCAGGACCCGCATTTCGCGGCCTTGCAGTTCCAGCGCGCCGCCAGGTCGGTCGCGAAGTGCGCCTGGATATAGTGGACGGCGTCGAGGACGACCATGCCTTCTTCGATCGGGACCTCGAAGCGCTGCTCCGATCCGGTCCCGTCCTCGCCGCGGTAGACGAAGAGGGTGAGCGCCTCGCTCATGCGGATCTGGTCGCAGGCGATTCGGTGAACAACCGGGCCAGCTCCGGCGGCATCTCCGGCACGGGCCGGCTTTTGATCGCGATGCCGTCCGGCGCCTGCACGGCGAGGAAGTTGACCCGACCGAGCGCCGCGTCTTGCTGCGGGTAGTCGAGACGCCAGTGGGCGCCCCGGCTCTCCCGCCGCTCGAGAGCAGCCCGAACGATCGCTTCGGCGATCGTGATCATGAAGCGCAGGTCTCGCGCGGTGTGCCACCCCGGGTTGAAGCGGCGGGACCCCTGCACGTGGATCCGCTCCTGTCGCGCGCGCAGCTCGTGGATCCGGTCCAGGCAGGTGCGCAATCCGCGCTCGTCGCGGGCGATCCCGGCGCCCTCTTGCATGGCGAGCTGGAGCTCCTGCTGGAGCAGGTAGGGATTCTCGCTGCCCTCCCGCGTCAGCGGCGCCAGCAGCACATCCTGTTCCCGGTCGACCTGGCCCGGCTCGATCGCGGCAAGCGGCGTCTCCCGCTGGTGTCGCGCGGCCGCGGCCCCGGCGCGCTGGCCGAACACGAGGAGGTCGCCGAGTGAGTTGCCCCCCAGTCGGTTGGAGCCGTGCAGGCCGGCCGCCACCTCGCCGGCGGCGAAAAGCCCGGGCACCGTGGTGGCGCCGGTATCGGCCTCGACGAGCAACCCGCCCATCGCATAGTGGATGGTGGGTGCCACCTCCATCGGTTGGGTGGCGATGTCGACGTCGGCCAGGCGCAGGAACTGCTCGTACATCGACGGCAGCTTCTTCTTGATCGTCGCGGCTCCCAGGTGCCGAACGTCGAGGTAGGCCCCCCCATGGGGCGTGCCGCGCCCGGCCTGCACCTCCTTGTAGATGGAGCGCGCCACGATGTCCCGCGAGGAGAGCTCCTTCTTCTTCGGGTCGTACTCCAGCATGAACCGCTTCTGCTCGCTGTTGTAGAGCAGCCCTCCCTCGCCCCGCACCGCCTCGGTGACGAGGATGCCGCGGACGCCGGGCGGCCAGACCATGCCGGTTGGATGGAACTGCACCATCTCCGGGTCGAGGACCTCGGCGCCGGCCTCGAGTGCCATGCCGACGCCGTCCCCCGTCCCTTCCCAGGAGTTCGAGGTGACCTTGTAGAGGCGTCCCCAGCCGCCGGTGGCGAGCACCACCGCCTTGCTCCGGATGCAGACGAACGTGCCGTCCGACCTCCGGTAGCCGAAGGCGCCGGCGATCCGATCCCCGTCCTTGAGCAGCCGGGTCAGCGTGACCTCCATGTGGACGGTGATGCCCATCGCGACTGCCCTGTCCTGCAGCGTGCGGATCATCTCCAATCCGGTGCGGTCGCCGACATGGCACAGACGCCGATACGTGTGCGCGCCGAAGGCGCGTTGCATGATGCGCCCGTCCGGGGTTCGATCGAAGATCGCGCCCCAGCTTTCCAGCTCGTAGACGCGCTCCGGGGTCTCCTTCGCGTGCAACTCGGCCATCCGCCAGTTGTTGATCATCTGGCCGCCGCGCAGGGTGTCCTGGAAGTGCACCTGCCAGTTGTCGTCCGGGTCCATGTTGCCCAGCGCCGCGGCGATCCCGCCTTCGGCCATCACGGTATGCGCCTTGCCCAGCAGCGACTTGCAGACCAGGCCGACCGAGGCGCCGGTGGAGGCGGCTTCGATCGCGGCCCGCAATCCGGCGCCGCCGGCCCCGATCACCAGGACGTCGTGGGTCAGCGTCTCGAAGGGCTCGCTCATGGGTGCAGGATCCAGCGCGGGTCCTGCAGGACGCCGCTCTGGAGCAGCCGGATGTAGACGTCGGTCAGCCCGACCGAGAACATGCTGTACCAGGCCCAGGCGCCGTGCTGGGGATTCAGGCGATTCAGGAGCGACGAGATGCGGTGGCGCAGCCGTCCGGCGCGCGCGCACGAATAGCAATCGACGCTCCCGCCGGCCAGGTACCGAAGCGAGTGGCAGGTCCCCGTATAGAGGGTGAGCAGGACCACGTTGACCAGCATGATCACCGTGCCCAGCCCGATCCCGAAATGGCCCTTGAAATCAAACGCGCGCACCACGTCCGCCCAGAGCACGATCGTCACCAGCACGGTGAGGATGAGGGCGTACCGGTGCAGGTTGCTCAGCACGAACGGGAAGCGCGTCTCGCCGCGATAGCGCCGCTTGCGTACCTCGGCGATCGCGCAGGCCGGCGGATCCCAGAAGAAGGCGCGGTAGTACGACTTGCGATAGTAGTAACAGGTCGCCCGAAGTGCGAGCGGAATCGCCGCCAGCAGCGGCAGGAGGTAGCCGGTCGGAAGCCGGAGCACGCCGAAGCTTGGCGAGTCGAAGGGGGAGAGGTAGGGCGCCGCGTAGGCGGTCTTGCCGTTGAAGACGGCCCAGGTGGCATAGACGACGAAGGCCGAGTACGCCAGGACGGTCAGCGCGGGTTCGATCCACCATGCGCGTCCGGGAGAAGCCTGCGCCGACGGTTTCGGACCCGGTGCGCCGACCGCTTCGACCGCCATTTCGCGTTTCAGTGTAGCGGTCGGCTTTGGTTGGGGCTCCAGTCAGTCGCCACCGGCGCTCCGCCGGCCGAGCAGGACGCCGATCAGCGACGCGACCACGGCGAGGCCGAGCACGGTGCGGGGCTGGAGGCCTCGGCTCGTCCCGCTGCCGTGCTGGCCGTTGCGGGCAGCGGCTCCGTTCACGACGCGAGGGACCGGATCGCCGGCCGTCCTGGGCGCCGCGGTGATCGTCGACCCCCGTGCCGGTTGCTCGACCGGGACCGGGTAGAGGACGCTGTTGACCTCGACCCCCACCATGGTGATCAGCCCGAGGAAGGAGAAGAAGGTGAGGATGACGAAGAGGAGGCCGAAGGTCTTGCCGTAGGTTGCCACGCTGTTGGTCAGCTCGATGTAGATCGGGAACAAAAGGGTCACCAGCTCGAAGAGCGTCCCGGCGATCACCCCGCCGGCCCAGACCGTGTGGAACCGCTGCGGACGGTTGGGCACCACGTAGTAGATGGTCGTGAACAGCAGCGACCCGGCGATCAACCCGACCGCGACCTGGAGGACCAGCGAGAAACCGGATTTCAAGAACGGGGGGGCGCCGGGAATGGCCGGCAGCGCGGGCAGCAGGAAGGAGGTGGCCACGGCGACGCCGCCCAGCACCGTGAACAGCACGATCATGGCGACGCTCATGACCTTCTGCTGGAGGAAGTCTCGCGGCCGGGTGTGATAGATCACGGCAAAAGCCTGCTCCATCGCGCCGAACAGCGCCGAGCCGCCCCACAGCAGTCCGACGAACCCGACGACGAACAGCAGGCCCTTCTGGTTCTCGAAGTGGTGCAGAGCGTCGTAGGCGCCCGGCACGAGGTTCTGCGGCAATGCCTTGAGGAGCGTGCAGTCGAGGGCCGAGGTCTGCCCGATGGCTTGGCAGGCGACCATCTTCGACTCGCCGATCAGGCCGGCGATAAGGCCCAGCACGGCCGCGATGAAGACGATGATGGGGAAGAGCGCGAACAGCGCGTTCCAGGCGATCAGCACGGCCCAGTTGGGCGCCTGGTCCTGGAGGAACTTTTGCAGTACCCTGCCCGGAAGTGTGGACAGCAGGCGCTGCAGGCTCATGAGGCGATTCTAGCTGACAATGACTCTATCAACAAAGGCGGAACCCGGTTCGCCGGCCGAGACCTGGAAGCGGCTGGCGGCGGAGCGCGCCCTGGCGCTGGTGCGGGATGGGATGGTGATCGGGCTGGGCAGCGGCAGCACGGCCCGCTACTTCATCGAGGGCGTGGCGCGCCTGGTGCGTGACGGGGTGCGGGTGCGCGCGGTGGCGAGCTCCAGGCTGACGGCCGCCCTCGCCGCGCAGGCGGGCATCCCGCTGCTCGACGACCTCGATCGTGAGCTCGACCTGGCGGTCGACGGCGCCGACGAGATCGACCCGGCCTGCAACTGCGTCAAGGGTCGGGGCGGCGCGCTGCTGCGGGAGAAGATCGTCGCCCAGGCCGCCCTCCGGTTCGTGCTGGTCGCCGACGACTCCAAGCTGGTGGCGCGGCTCTTGCGTGGCCCGCTGCCGGTCGAGATCCTGCCCTTTCTCTGGCGGCAGACCCGCCGGCGGATCGAGACCCTCGGGGGCCACGGCGAGCTTCGCGGCGGGGAGTCCGCGCCGGTTGTCACCGACAACGGCAACTGGATCCTGGACGTCCAGTTCGAAGAGGGGATCGATGCCGCGTCGCTCGACGGCCGGCTGCACGCCATCGCCGGCGTCGTCGAGCACGGCCTGTTCGTCGGCCTGGCCCGATCGGCCATCGTGGCCGGGTCCGCGGGAATCCGGGTCCTGGGCGAGCCGGTCAGCGAAGCGTAGGCCGCAGCCTGGCCGGCAGCAGCCGCCAGACGAGCAGGACCAGCGCCAGCAAGAGGGCGAACGGGAGCAGGAACCCGACGACGATGATCATGCCGCCGACCACGTTGGCGAAGGCCTGGGCGCCGGTCCCGAGCGCGTTGCCCAGGCGGCTGCGGTCCCACAGGGAGGGCTCGGACGGCCGTGCCGGCGGAGCGCTCACGAACAGGTCCAGGGTGATCGTCGAGAAGTTCGTCTGTGAGTCGAGGTACCGCAGCTGCCCCTCGATCCGTTCGATCTCCTGGGTCACCAAGGAGAGCTGGTTCTGGACGGCGATGCTGTCCTGGATCGTCTGCGCCCGCTGCATGAGCTGGAGCAGGATCGCCTGCTGGGCCTGCTGGTTGCGCAGGCGGGCCTGCAGGTCGACGTACTGTTGACTGACGTCTTCGGTGCCCACCTTCAGCCCGGTGGTGGTGCCGAGCTGCGCAAGCTGCTGCAGCGCATCCGTGTAGCTCTTGACCGGCACACGCAGCACCAGGGTCCCGCTGTCGATTGGGCCGCTGTCCATCACGGGCTGGCCGACCGATGAGCTGGACAGGTAGCCGCCGAAGCCGGTCGCGATGGCGACGGCCTGGTTGTAGGCGTCCCAGAAATGCCCGGCCTTGATCTGCAAGCTGACCTGGGCGGTCTGGATGATCTGCCGGTTCCCGAGCGCCTGGGCGATCGGATCGCTGGCGGCGCTCTGCGGTTGTCCGGGGCCGGCCGGTTGGGCGCCCGCGCCGGTCGACTTGCTGGACGCGCTCAGGGATGTCCCGGCGCCACCCTGCGCCAGGCCGCCGCTGACGTTCGAGAAGGAGCCGTTGGTCGACGTGGTGCCACCACATGCGGCAAGCACGGCGGCGAGCGCCAGGGCTGCGGGCAGTCGGACGGCTTTCATCGTTTCACCTCGTCCGTACGACGCGGAGCCTGCCGGAAGGTTCCCCGCCTGGCGATGGCCGTTGACAGGTTGTGCTACGACCCGATAGCCTCTCTTGGGCATGCCTTTCGAGTACAAGATGGTCACGACCGTGGACGAGGCCAACCAGCTGTCCGAGCAGGGCTTCGAGCTCTTCACCATCCTGCCGCCCGGTCCGAACGGCGGCCCGGACCGGCTCTACCTGCGGCGAGAACGCCCGAAGGGCCAGTCGCCTGGATTCAGCGTTACCACCGGGCCACGCTAAGTAGTCGGGCAGGAGGTTGACGCCGCTTCCGAGTTCACTTACAATACGCCTGTAACGAATCTGAATAGGGGCAGGGCGGGCCGGCCGCCCTCGTTTTGTTTCAGCCCGGCCCCGGCGGGTACACCGATCCCCGGTGGGCTGAATTTGGAGGAGTGCATTTGACAGGGATGACCGTCACGATGGAATCGCCGCGCCACTACGAGGCCGCGGTCCGGGCGATGTCGCAGGCCGCCGCCGAGGTGGAGCAGACGCACGCCCCGGTGCGCCTCGCGTACTGGCGGATGGCGGCGCTGGACAGCATCCTCGGAGGCCTCGAGGAGCTTCGCCTCGCCGGCGAGCGGGTGCTTCCGCCGGAGCTGCTGGCGCTCGTCCAGGCATACGCCGAGCGTCATGACGAGGAGCTGCTGCGCCGGACGGTGCTGGCCCGGGTCGAGGACATGAACAGCGTCCACGACGCGGTCTTCGAGGCACAGGGTCGGGTCATGCTCCAGCTGGCCGAGCTGCGCCGCGTGCCCAACTGGCAGGACCTCGACACAGTCCTCGAGCCGGACGGCGAAGAGGCGGCCTGACGCCGGGGCCGCCAGGCCCGTGAGCTGATCGACGCCTCAGAACGCGATCGCCCCCTCGATATCCTCGCGGACCGGGCGCGCCGCCTGTTGATCGTGCGCTGGGCGGACGGGCACGACTCCGTCTACGACTTCGAGCTGCTCCGCTGGCATTGTCCATGCGCCGAATGCGCCGGTGAAGGCGGCCTGCCGGGGCGGCTGCAGTCGACCGTCTCGCTGCGAGACGATCAGGTCACCCTGACCGAGATCGAGGCGGTTGGACTCTTCGGCCTGCGACCGACCTGGAAGGACGGGCACAACACCGGGATCTACGGCCTCACCCTGCTTCGCGCGCTCTGCCCGTGCGGCGACTGCCGCGCCGCGCGCCCGGCCTAGTTCGCGACCCGGACCAGGCCCAGGTTGGCCTCGAGCGCGGCCTTGGGCTGGTACCCGACGACCTGCTTGGCCAGCTTGCCTTCGCGGAAGAGGGCCAGGTAGGGGATGCCGCGCACCCGGTAGCGCTCGGCCAGCGCCGGCTCCTCGTCGACGTTCACCTTGGCGATCGTGACATCGCTCCGCTCGTTGCCGATCTGCTCCAGGATCGGCGCCACCATCTTGCAGGGCCCGCACCAGTCGGCGTAGAAATCGACGATGACGGCCTGCTCGGAGAGGAGGACCAGCTCCTCGAAGTTGGCGGTCGTGACGTGAATCGGCTTGCTCATGATCCTCCTTGGGCGATGGGGTTCTACCCACTCTAACCCAAAGTCGGCGGCCAACATTCCAGGGCCCGGTCCCGGCCGGGCCGATCAGCGGGCGGCCGTGAACAGGAGCAGCTGCCCGACCAGTTCCCCGGGGAAGATCGCGATCATCGCGAGGTAGAGGAGCCCGGTTGCCGACATGAAGGACCGCAGGCGGCAGGCCGGCAGAGCGAGTCCGGCCGCCAGCAGCGGCAGGGCCACCGCGCCAAGCGCCCAGAGAATCGCCAGGATCGGATTCTGGAGGAGGGGCGGGGCGGGTGAGCCCGCTCCTTGCGGCAAGCCCGCCAGCGCGATCAGAAAGGCGACCGCCTGCCCGGCGAGCGCGACCAGCAGCCAGGTGATCGACCGCAGCAGCGGCCGGTTCGTGAGGGCCGGCGTCACCAGGTACCAGTGGCCGAGCAGCATTCCCGTGGTTGCGGTCCCGAGCACGGCGGTGGAAAGCATGATGGTCGCCCCCACCGTGGCGGCGCCCCACCAGGTGGAGCCGAGCGGTGCAAACGTGACGGCGAGATCCACCAGCTCGGCCGCCACGACCAGCAGTGCGAAGAGCCGCAGCCAGCCGGCGGTGGCGCCGCGAAAGGCCGCGATGCTGACCGCCACGAACGAGGCCGTGGCCAGCGCGCTGATGGCGGGCAGCAGCGTCGCCGACCCTCGATTGAGGGTCAGCACGTCGTGGTACGCGGTGACCGGGGCCGCCAGGCAGACGAGCAGTCCGAGCCCTGCCAGGATGGCGCAGGTCGCGGCCATGAATTTCAGGAATCCAGGGGTCAGGCCGCCTCGGAACCGCAGCGCCTCGGTCGTCACGTAGCTGCCGACCGCCGTCTCCGTCAGCAGCAGGAAGAGCGCCAGAGGGACCGTCACCGCGGCCATCTCCACCGGGGAGAGGGCGGCGAGCACGACGGGCGCGGGCACGAATGCGGATACTACAGGAGGAAGGCGGTGAAACCCATGGGGCAGCACACGGTCGGCTATGTGCGAGTCACGCTCGACGAAAGCGCCTGGAAGACGCCGGACGGCGAGTCGATTCCGTGGTACGAGGTTCGAACGGATCTGATCGCGATCGATGAGCTGGAAGCGGCCGTCGATCGGGTTCTCGCGGTCTACGGAGTCAGCGACGTGGTGGTGGATGCGTTCCGGCAGTTTCACAAGGAGCTGCCCCAGCTCGCCGTGAACTCCGGCCCGGCGGAATAGAAGCCCGTCGGAACCCATTACCTATCGCAATGGCCGGCTTCTTGCGCCGCGATCGGGTCCAGGACCCCAGGGTGGTCGCCGATCCGAGACGGCTCCCCCCGGGCCAGGTGCTGACCGACAAGTGGCCGGTGCTCAGCTATGGGCGGACGCCGCGATACGACATGAGCGCCTGGCGACTCAAGCTCTACGGCGAGGTCGAGAATCCGCTCACCCTGACCTGGGACCAGGTCCGGGCGCTTCCCGTGACGACGGTGACGGCCGACATGCATTGCGTGACCACCTGGAGCCGCCTCGACAACCGCTGGGAGGGCATCGCCTTCTCGGACCTCGTGGCCCTGGTCCGGCCGCGCGCGCAGGTGCGCTTTTTGATCGCCCATTGCGACGCCGGCTACACGACCAGCCTGCCGGTCGAGGTGCTGGCCGACCCCGACGTCCTGGTTGCCTACCGCCACGACGGGGCGGACCTGCCGGCCGACCACGGCGGTCCGCTGCGGCTGGTCGTGCCCAAGCGCTATGCGTGGAAGAGCGCGAAATGGCTGGAGGGCCTGGAATGGTCGGAGCGCGATCGCCTCGGCTTCTGGGAGCGCAACGGGTACAACAACAACGCCGACCCCTGGCTGGAAGAGCGTTACTGGTGACGAGAGCCGCGTCTATAATCGAATAACCGGGGTGCGCAGCGTGCGCTGAGAGGCTCGGAGCCAACCCGTTGAACCTGATCTGGGTAATGCCAGCGGAGGGATGGATGAAGGCAGCGCAGCGGTCATCGCCAGCGGGGCAGGACGACGGCGCTGCCTTTCTCAAGGTCGAAGTCCGGGGGATCGAGTCCGTCCCGGAATCGGAGCGTCACGGCACGCCGCGCGACGTCGCCCTGATCTGGTTCGCGGCGTTCGCGAACTTCGCATCGCTGATCACGGGCGGCCTCCTGATCACGTTCGGGCTAGGCGTGATCGAGGCGATTGCCGCGGTCGGCGTAGGTGCGATCCTGGCCGCCGTCATCCACGGCCTGCTGAGCGTCGCCGGACCACGGTCCGGGGCCACCCAGGTGGTCGACGCCCGCACGACCTTCGGCGTGCGTGGCGGATACGGCGGCGCCTTCTTCACCCTGTTCCTGGCGGTCGGATGGTTCGCGGTGGACTGCGTGATCGCGGCCCAGGCCCTGGTCCAGCTGGCCCGGCTGTGGTCGATCGACGGCGTGGCCGTCCAGGCGGTCGTGCTCGGGCTCGTCGTCGCCGCCTCCGTCCTGGTGGCGATCTACGGCCATCACACGATCCAGGTGTTCGAGAAATACGGCGCGATCCTGTTCACCGTCTTCTGCCTGATCCTGTTCGCGGTCCTGCTGCCGCGCGTCCACTGGAGCCTGCCGGCGAGCGTGTCCGGGGCCGACCACCTGGCCGCGTGGGTGCTCGGCACGAGCGTCATCTTCGCCCTGGTCGCCTCCTGGTTCAGCTTCGCGTCCGACTACTCGCGCTACCTCCCGCGCGGCGTCCGGGCGCTCGAGGTGACCGGCTGGATCAGCCTCGGCACGGCCTCGTCGATGTTCGTCTTCGGCGTGCTCGGCATCCTGGTGGCCAGCATCGAGCCGGCGAGCGGTGGGAATCTGCTGGCCGTCATCTCGACGCAGGCTCCGGCCCTCGTGGTCGTGCCGTTCCTGCTCTTCGTCGCCGCCGGCGAGATCTGGGCGAACTATCTCGACGTCTACACCGCCGGGCTGGCCGGGCTGGCGCTGAAGCTGCCGCTGAAGCGGTGGGCAGCCGCGCTGGGGTGCGGTGTGCTCGGCGGGATGCTCGCCTTCATCGCGATGTTCATCTCGAACTTCAAGGACCAGTACACGAACTTCCTGCTCGTCACGTACGTCTGGGTCCCGTCCTGGGCGGCGGTGCTGATCGTCGACATGTTCGTGTTCCGGCGAGATGGGGCGGGCGCTGGCCGCACGAAAGCGGCGGTGGCGGCCTGGGCCATCGGCGTGGCCGGCGCGATCCCGTTCGTCGACTCGACCCTGTGGCAGAGCCCGCTGGCCGTCCATCTGCTGCACAACACGGACGTATCCGGCTACGTCGGCGCGCTGCTGGGCGCCGCCGCCTACCTGGTCCTCGGCCGCCGATGACGGTCCCGGTCGCGCTCAGCATCGCGGGCTCCGACTCGGGCGCGGGGGCGGGCATTCAGGCGGACCTCAAGACGTTTGCCGCGTTCGGCGTCTACGGGGTGACCGCACTGACCGCGGTCACGGCCCAGAACACGCTCGGGGTGCGCGCCGTGCAGGAGATCACGCCGGAGGTCGTCGCCGCGCAGATCGATGCGGTTGCCGAGGACTTCCTGATCGCGGCCCTCAAGACGGGCATGCTCGCGAGTGCGGGCATCATCGCGGTCGTCGCCCGCGGCATTGCGCGAGCGGGGCTGCGCCCGCTGGTCGTCGACCCGGTGATGGTCGCGAAGAGCGGGGATCGGTTGCTCCGCGCCGACGCCGTCGAGGCGCTATGCCGGCTCCTGCTTCCCCTGGCCGATGTCGTCACCCCCAATCTTCCCGAAGCTGAAGCCCTCACGGGCAGGCGCATCCATTCCATGGCGGACCGGGTCGAAGCCGGGCGCGCCCTCCTCGACCGCGGCGCGCGTGCCGTGGTCGTCAAGGGAGGCCATGGCGACGAGGACCCGGTCATCGATCTGCTGGTCGAGCGAGATGCCGTGCGGGAGTATCGGGCGGCGCGGTGGCCCGGCGGGGCGACGCATGGGACCGGTTGCACGTTCTCCGCGGCGATCACCGCCGCCCTGGCTCGAGGGCTGGCCCTGCCGGAAGCGGTCACGCGCGCCCGCGCCTATCTCGACCGGGCGCTTCGTGAGGCGCCCGGGCTGGGGCACGGCCACGGGCCGCTCGGCCATGGGCCGGCGCCGATCCCGGCCGAGGAGGTGACAGACGGCGCCCGCTGACCGCGACCGCGCCTACCTCGACGCCGTGCACCCGGCCCTGTCACCGGTCCTCCAGGAGATGCTGGAGCAGGGGCGCCGCGAGGGCGTCCCGATCGTCGATCCGCACAGTGGCCGCCTCCTCCACGTCCTCGTCGCCGCGCTCCGGCCCCGTCTCATCGTCGAGGTCGGGACCGCGATCGGCTTCTCGACGCTGTGGCTGGCGACGGCGCTCGTCGATGACGGGCGGATCCAGACCATCGATCCCGACCGGGCGCGCACCGATCGCGCCCGCGCCTTCTGGCAACGCGCCGGGGTGCTCGACCGGATCGAGGTCATCAACGAGCCCGCTTTGACGGCGCTCCCCCGGCTTGGCCCCGGCATCGACTTCGCCTTCATCGACGCGCTCAAGCCCGAATACCCGGGGTACCTCGAGGCGTTGCTGCCCCGCATGCGCGCCGGTGGCGTGATCACGGTCGACAACCTGCTCTGGAGCGGCCGCGTCGCGGCGGGGGACCCCGACGAGACCACGCGAGCGCTGCGCGCCTTCAACGAACGATTCCTGCACGAGCGCAGCCTCGACGCGACCATCGTGCCGGTCGGCGATGGACTCGGCATCGGGGTCGTTCGCACCGGGGATTTCAGCCACTAACATAGGTCGGCAGTGACCACGACGGCGGAGGTGGAGGCCCTCGGGCTCACCCGGGAGCAGGTGCTGACCGCCTACACCACGATCTGCCGGGCCCGGGCGCTCGACGATCGGCGCTTTCTCCTCAATCGAACCGGTGCGGTCGCCTTCATCATCTCGCCGCGCGGCCACGAGGTCGCCCAGGTGGCCGCCATCTCGGCGCTCGACCCGGGACGGGATCGCTTCTGCCTCTATTACCGGGACTTCGCCGCGGCGCTCGCCTGCGGCTTCACCTCGGAGGAGCTGATGCTGTCGGCCTTCGCCAGGCCCCAGGATCCGTCCAGCGGGGGGCGCCAGACACCCGGCAACTTCGGCAGCCGGCGCCGGGGCGTGATCGTCGGCTCGAGCACCGTCGGGCCGCAGATTCCGAAGGCGGCCGGGATCGGCCTGGCGCTGCGCTGGCAGGGCGCGGGCGGGGTCTGCTACGTCAGCTTCGGCGAAGGCGCGACCAGCCAGGGGGACTTCCACGAGGGTCTCAACTTCGCCGCGATCCATCGCTGTCCGGTCGTCTTCTTCTGCGAGAACAACCACTGGGCGATCTCCGTGCCGCAGGAACTGCAGGTGGCGGGCCCGGGGGTGGCGGCCCGGGCGGCCGCGTACGGCATCCCGGGGGTCGCGGTTGCGGGTGACGATTTCTTCGCCGTCTATCGGGCCGTGTCGGTGGCGGTCCAGCGTGCCCGTGCCGGCGAGGGGCCGACCCTGATCGAAGCCCGGGTCCTGCGCCTGCAGTCGCATTCGACCGACGATGATCAGCGGGGCTATCGGGAGGCGGCGGAGCTGGCCGCCGAGGCGGCGCGCGACCCGATTCCGCGGATGCGCGCCACCCTCACCGAGCTGGGCTGGTTGAGCGCGCAGGAGGACGCGCGCATCCAGGCGAGCCTGATGCTCGAGGTCGATGCCGCGACGGCGCAGGCGGAGGCGGCCTCGGACCCGGACCCACAGACCCTGTTCGCGCACGTCTACGCGGATGCCTGACCGGACGCTCGTCCAGGCGGTCCGCGATGCCCTGCGCGAGGAGATGGAGCGCGACGAGCGGGTCTGCGTGCTCGGCGAAGACGTCGGCCGCAAAGGGGGCGTCTTCGGCGCGACGGAAGGCTTGCAGGCACGCTTCGGCGCGCGGCGGGTGATGGATACGCCGCTGGCGGAGTCGTCGATCGTCGCGGTCGCCCAGGGCCTGGCGCTCGAGGGCTACCGTCCGGTGGCTGAGATCCAGTTCGCCGATTACAGCTTCCCGGCCTTCAACCAGATCGTCAACGAGGTCGCCAAGGTGCGCTACCGGTCGAACGGGGATTTCTCCTGCCCGCTGGTGATCCGCGCCCCGCAGGGCGGGGGCGTCCGCGGCGCCTTCTACCACTCCCAGTCGGTCGAGGCCTATTACTGCCACGTCCCCGGGCTGAAGGTCGTGGCTCCGTCGACCCCGGCCGATGCCAAAGGCCTGCTCAAGGCGGCGATTCGGGATCCCGACCCCGTCATCTTCCTCGAGCCGAAGAAGCTCTACCGGGCGGGGCGCGAAGACGTCCAGGACGGCGAGCCGGCGCTTCGACCGTTGGGTCAGGCCAGGATCGTCCGCGAGGGGGCCGACCTGACCGTGATCACCTACGGGTACTTCCGGGCGGTCGCCCTCGATGCGGCCGCCCGGCTGCAGGCAGACGGCATCGAGATCGAGGTCGTGGACCTGCGCACGCTGCGACCCTGGGACGTCGCGCTCTGCATGGAGTCGGTCGCGCGCACCGGGCGGCTCGCGGTCTTGTATGAAGCCAACCGGACCGGCGGCTTCGGCGCGGAGGTCGCGGCCGAGCTCGCGGAGCGGTGCTTCGCGAACCTGGACGCTCCGGTCACCCGGATCGCGAGCCCCGATGTCCCGTCCATGCCGTTCAACGCCCGGCTGGAGCAGGCATTCCTGCTGGATGCAGATCGGGTCACGGCTGAGCTCGCTCGCCTGGCGCGTTTTTGACCCGTCGCCCGCACCGCAATTGCCGTAGCAAAGAGTCGGGCGAGCTTTTATACTTGGGCGTGGGGTTCCAGGTTCCAAGCCCCCCGGAACCAGGACCCCTTTTCCATATCCGCCATTCGTACAATGGTGGGCGCTTTGGTCGCGCCGCCCACGATCAGCGAGGCGATCGAACAGCTGCTCGCCGGGCGTGCGCTGTCCCGCGATCACTCGCGCGCCGTCATGGATCTCGTGATGGCGGGCGAGGCCACCCCGGTGCAGACGGCGGGCCTCCTGATCGCGCTCCGGGCGGCCGGCGAAACGGCGGAGGAGATGGCCGGCTTCGTCGATTCCATGCGGGCCCACGCCACGCCGCTCCAGGTGCCCGCGGGTGCGATCGACACCTGCGGGACCGGGGGCGACCGGACCGGAACCTTCAACATCTCGACCGGCGCCGCCATCGTTGCCGCCGGCGCCGGGATCCCGGTCGCCAAGCACGGCAACCGGGCGGCCTCGAGCCGGTGCGGGAGCGCGGACGTGCTGGAAGCGCTCGGCGTCGACATCACGCTGTCGCCCGAGGGGGTGGCGCGCTGCATCCGCGAGGCCTCGATCGGATTCTGCTTCGCCCCGACCTTCCACCCGGCCATGCGTCATGCCGGCCCGGCGCGCCGCGAGCTCGGGGTGCGAACCGTCTTCAACGTCCTCGGCCCCCTCGCCAACCCAGGGCATGTGCGCCGCCAGGCGCTCGGGGTCGGCTCGAAGAGCCTCGCCCCCTTGATGGTGCGGGTGCTCCGCGACCTCGGCCATGAGCGCGCGCTCGTCTTCTACGGCGAGGATGGCCTCGACGAACTGACCACGACCGGGCCCTCGCACGTCTTCGAGCTCGATGCCGGGGAGGTCCGGGAGTTCGAGCTGGACCCGCAGCAGCTCGGGATCCCACGCGCGACGCTTGACGACCTGCGCGGCGGGACGCCGCCCGAGAATGCCGCCATCCTGGGTCGCGTCCTGGAGGGCGAGCCGGGGCGGCGGCGGGAGGTGATTCTGCTCAACGCGGCGGCCGGCATCCTGGCCGCGGGCGCGGCGGACGGCTGGCCCCAGGCGCTGCGCGTCGCGGCCGAGTCGATCGATTCCGGCCGGGCCGGACGTGCGCTGGGAAAGCTGGTCGAGGCGTCCCACGCGGGGGGGACGGCCTGATCGCGGCCTAAAGGCCCGCGGCGCGGTGCGACGGCCGGACCGCGGGGGACGATTATCCGGCGGCGGACCCGGCGATGCCGCTCGCCACGAGGAGCACGAACACCAGGCCGCCGATCACCCAGGCGGTCCAGTAGCCGAGCTGGCTCAGCCGGCGCGTGCGGCGAAGCCGGCGCAGCTTCCCCTGGACCCGCACGGAACCCTCATCCACCACTGAGGAGGTATCGGCCGGGGGGGCCAAACCTTTCGCCGTCGGGCCGGGGGGCGGCGCGCCGTCGATATCATCAGGGGCGTCATGGCCCATCGGATCGCCGTCATCGGGGGCGACGGCATCGGGCCGGAGGTGATCGCGGAGGGCCGGCGGATCCTCGAGGCCGCCGCACGCCGCCACGGGATCGGACTCGAGTTCCAGGATTACGACATCGGCGCCGACCGCTATCTGCGCACGGGCGACATCCTGCCCGAGAGCGTCTTTAGCGAGCTCGAGCGCGCGGACGCCATCTACCTTGGGGCGATCGGTGACCCGCGCATTGCCAATCCGGCCTACGCGGCCGGGATCCTGCTCCGGCTGCGCTTCGAGCTCGACCTCTGGGTCAACCTGCGGCCCTCGCGCCTGCTCGACGAGCGGCTGTGTCCGCTGAAGGCGCAGACGGGCATCGACCTGGTGGTGGTGCGCGAGAACACGGAGGGCGCCTACGTCGGGATCGGCGGCCAGTTCAAGCGGGGAACCGCGGACGAGGTCGCCATCCAGGAGGACATCAACACTCGCAAGGGCGTGGAGCGGATCGTCCGCCATGCCTTCGTCCTGGCCGGCCAGCGGGCGGCGCCGGCCCGGGCGCCCCGGGTGCCCATGGTCGACAAGAGCAACGCCCTCTACCATGCCCACGATCTGTGGCAGCGTGTCTTCGCCGACGAACGCGCCCGCAGGTCGGGGATCGAGGCGGAGCATCTCTATGTCGACGTCGCGGCCATGCAACTGGTCAGGAACCCGTCGCGCTTCGACGTGATCGTCACCTCGAACATGTTCGGTGACATCCTGAGCGACCTCGCCTCCCAGCTGGTCGGGGGCCTGGGCCTGGCGCCCTCTGCCAACCTCAACCCGCAGACGGGTCGGGGCCTTTTCGAGCCGGTCCACGGATCGGCGCCGCGGCACCAGGGGAAGGGCACCGCGAATCCGCTGGGTGCGATCCTGTCGGGGGCGCTGCTGCTGCGCCACCTGGGCGCGCAGGCGGCGGCCGACGACATCGACCGGGCCGTCGCCGAGGCGGTGCGCGCGCGCGAGACGACCGGCGACCTGGGGGGCGACCTCACGACGTCCGCCGCGGCGGAGGCGGTGCTGCGGCGGCTGCGGTGAGAGAATCGAGGCATGCCCGTGCTCGTCAACACGGTCCAGGCGGCGCGCCGCAAGGCAGGAGCGCCCCTGCCGGTGACCGCGGCCACAGGTCCCCCGCCCGAGGCGGCGACGCCTGACGGGAGACGGATCCGCGGCCGGGCGCTGATCTTCTGGGATCCCAAGATCCCCGGCAAGAAGCGGGACGCGATCGACACGGACCAGATCACACCCGCCCAGGACTGCGTCTCCGAGAGCCTGGATCGCCTCGATGAGCGCTGGAAGATCGGCGCCTTCCGCCACCTGATGCCCGACTTTCGCGAACGCGTGCACCGCGGCGAGACCTTCCTGGTCGCGGGCGACCGGTTTGCGATCGGGTCGTCGCGGGAGATGAGCCCGGCCGGCCTCAAGGCCGTCGCCGAAGAAGTGGGATTGGAGCTCGTGGTCGTGTGCGGCGCCGATGTCGGCGACATCTTCCGGAGGAACGCGCTGAATCTGGGGTTGCACCTGATCCAGAGTGCGCAGGCGGTCGAGGACGCGCAGGAGGGGGATGTCTTCAGCTTCGACCCCTCGACCCGGCGGCTGTGGAACGAAACCCGCGGCTCGGTCTACGACCCGGTGCCGCTGACGCCGAAGGAGGAGGAGATCCGGCGATCCGGAGGCATCATCGCGATCGGCCGCCGCGAGTTCGCCGCGTCGGTGACCCAGCGCCCTGCGGTCGAATGGCCGCCTCCCAGCATCGCCCGGACGCTCACCACCTCCCAGCAGATCATGTGGGCGCATCGGGTCGACCGGGATGCGGAGGTCCGCCCCGGGTCGACGATCCGGGTCTACTGCGATCTGCTCCCTGCCTCGGACGGCACCGCGCCATTCGCCATCCATACCTTCAACCAGATCACGGGTGGCGCGATCATCTATCCGCGACAGGCAGCCATCGCGAATGACCACTTCGTCTTCTCCGGGCGCAACGCGGATGACCGGCAGACCGCCATCGGGCGCGACTTCGCCCGGCTTCACGAGATCGAGGCGCCCTATTACGCGACGCCCGGCGACGGGATCTTCCACTTCTATTTCCCGGAGCAGGGCCTCGTGGTGCCGGGCGCCTTCATCGCGGGCGCCGACTCGCACAGCCGCGCCTATGGCGCCTACGGGGCGGTGGGTATCGGCGTGGGCAGCACGCAGCTGGGCTTCGGCTGGTCGACCGGCTACATCTACGTCACGCCGGCGCGGGCGCGTCGGGTGACGTTCTCCGGCCGCCTGCCGGCGTGGGTGAGCGGAAAGGACGTCGTGCTCGCGCTGTTGAGGCGGTGGGGGAAGGCGCAGGCCCAGGGCATGAGCGTGGAATTCTCCGATCCGCAGCGGCAGCTTCCCATCCCGTACCGCAACACGATCACGAACATGATGGCGGAAGCCGAAGCTCAGAACGGAATCTTCCACGCCGACGAGGTCACGCGCGAGTGGTATCGGCGCAAAGGCGTCGCGCTGCCGTACCCGCTCGCCGAGCCGGGTGAGGCGGCGCACTACGAGATTGGCGAGACCCTGGATCTGTCCGCGCTCGTCCCCTACATCGCGAAGCCGTTCGCGCCCTCAAACGCCTATCCTGCCGACGAGGTCGCCCTGGAGAAGCTCGCCTTCGACCGCGCCTTCATCGGAAGCTGTACGAATGGCGGGTACGACGATCTGCTCGAAGCCGCGCTCGTGGTCCGCTCGGCGCGCGCCCGTGGTTTCGAGCGCGTGCCCAAACCGTTCACGGTCTTTCCCGGCTCGGGCGGCGTCAAGCGCGACATCGAGCGGCCGGAGCCGCGACTCGAGGGGGAATCGATCGCGGCGGTGCTTCGCTCGGTGGGGGCGGAGATCCGCGAGTCGTGGTGCGGCCCGTGCTTCGGCCAGGGCCCGGACGCGCTGCACAAGGGCGAGGTGGCGATCACGTCCTTCAACCGAAACTGGCAGAACCGCATGGGGGTCGGGGGCCTCGGATACCTCGCCAGTCCGGCGGTGGTCGCCGCCTCCGCGCTGCTCGGCTACATGGCTGGACCGGCGTCGCTCGGCATCGAATGGGATCCTGACCGCTTCGACCTGACGACCTGATCGAGGGCGCCGCGCGGGCGCCGGTCAGGGGCGGTTGACCAGCGCCAGGATTTCGGCGTCGGTCATCAGCGCAGTCCCGCGCTTCGCCTGCTGAAGGATGGCCGATACGATCGCCGGTTTCGGATCGATGCCGTGTTCCTCGAGCCAGAAGACGACGTTCGATTCTCCGCTCATGGGTCCGATGTCGATCACCTGGTGGCAGCCGAACAGCTCGGCGGGAACGCCCGAATAGACGCGGTTGGCCAGCCAGTCGTCCCCTTTCCGCTTGGCCTTGATCACGGCGGCGGCATGGACACCGGTGCCGGTGCGGAACGCATCCCGGCCGAGCACCGGATAGTTCGCGGGGATCGCCATCCCGGTGCCCTCCGCGATCAGCTCGCCGAGCTCTTTGAGTTTGCTCAGGTCTGCGTCGATCCACCCGAGCAGGAGGAAGTTCACCAGCAGCAGGTCGAGCGGGGCGTTCCCGACACGCTCGCCCAGCCCCAGCACGCAGCCATGGATCCGATCCGCCCCAGCCTGCGCCGCCACGATCGCGTTGATCAAGCCGAGGCCCCGGTCGGAGTGTCCGTGCCAATCGATGCCGACCGCCGGATTCATCTCCTCGACCAGCCCTCGCACGTAGGCGATCAGCGCGCGCACGCCGTCCGGCGTGGCGTGCCCGACCGTGTCGCAGACGGCGATCCGCTGGGCGCCCGCCTCGATGGCCGTGCCGAAGAGCGTGCGGAGCGTCTGCGGATGGGCGCGGGTCGTGTCCTCGGTGACGTACATGACCGGCAACCCCTCCGCGCGGGCAAAGCGCACCGCCGCGCGGGTGTTCTCGACCATCCCCTCGAGCGTCCATCCTTCGGCGTACTGGCGGATGGGGCTCGAGCCGATGAACGCCGCGACCTCGATCGGGATCCCGACCCGCTGCGAGATCTCGACCACCGGGCGGATGTCGACCTCCAGGGTCCGGGCTGCGCAGAGCGCCTTGATCCGAAGCCGCTTCGCGCGGATCTCGGTGGCCAGCCGCTCGACGTGGGCCACCGCGCGAGCCCCGGCCCCGGGCAGGCCCAGGTCAACCGACCCGATGCCGAGCCCGTTGAGCAGGTGCAGGACGCGCAGCTTGACCTCCACCTCCGGATCGCGCACGGACGGGCCCTGGATGCCGTCGCGCAGCGTTTCATCATGCATCGAGACCCGATGGGCGGGCGACGGGGAGGCCTGGGTCGTGTTCCAGTCGTAGATCAGGTCGCGATCGCCCGGCCTCGCGGATGGATCCGGTCCGGTGGGGGGTGCCATCACTCGGGATGCTCGAGCTGAGTGACGAGGGTGGTCAGGAACTCCGTGGCGAGGCCGCCGTCGACGATCCGGTGATCGACCGAGATCGAGATCCAGGCGCTCTCCCGGGCCAGCACCTGCCCCTTAACGACCATGGGACGCTGGCGGATCCCGCCGAATCCGACCACGCAGCACTCCGGGGGATTGACGAGCGGCGTGCCCGTTTCGATCGGGCCGCTGGCGCCCACGTTCGTCACCGTGATCGTGCCGCCGGTCATGTCGGATACAGACAGGGTGCCCGCCCGGGCGCCGTCGATCAGGCGCCCCGCCTGCTCGGCGATGGCGTCGAGGTCGAGCCGGTCGGCGTGGCGCAGGACCGGCACCAGCAGCCCCTGCGGCGTGTTTACCGCGATGCCGACATGGAGGGCGCCTTTGACGACGATCTCGTCCCGCGCCTCGTCCCACGAGCTGTTCAACAGGGGATGCGCGCGAACGGCCAACGCGAGGGCCCGAACGAAATAGGGCAGCGGCGTGCGCGGCCGCCCGCCGCGTCGTGCCAGCGCGCGCGCCTCCATGAGCGCCGTCGCGTCGAAGATCGCGAACTCGGTGAACTGCGGGATGGTAGACACGGATCGCACCATCTGCCGGGCAATCGCCTTGCGAATCCCGACCACGGTGATCCGGTGATCGCCGTCCTGGTCCGGCCGGCGTTCGGGGGCGGACGCCTGCGGCGCCGCAGCCGCCGCCGGCGCCGAGGGCAGGGCCGCGGCGGCTTCGACGTCCGAGCGGGTGATCCGTCCATCCGGTCCGCTGCCCTGGATGGCGCTCAGGTCGACGCCTCGCTCCCTGGCCAGCTGCCGGACGAACGGCGCCGCGCGCACGCCTGCCTGTGGGGTCGGCGTGGACGCGGGAGCGGCTGGGGCGCGGCGCCGCCGCTGCGCTCCACCCGGCGTGTGCGCGCCGTAGCCGACCAGCACCGATCCACCCGTAGCCTCGGCCTCGCCCGCGGGCTCCGCGGTCGGCGCGATCGTGACCAGCGGCGCGCCGACCGGGATCGATTCCCCCGGCCTGGCGTGCAGGGACCGGATGGTCCCGGCCCAGGGGGACGGGATCACGACCACGGCCTTGGCCGTTTCCACCTCGCAGAGCGGTGCGTTGACCTCGACGGGCGCGCCGGCATCCACCCGCCAGCGGACCAGCTGCGCCTCGGTCAGTCCCTCGCCGAGATCGGGCAGGTGAAAGGTCCGCTCAGCCATACGCGAGTGTCTCGTCGACCGCCTGGAGGATGCGGTCGGCGTCCGGCAGATAGAGCTTCTCGAACCGCGCCGGGGGGTAGGGGATGTTCAGGCCGCCGAGCCGGACGACCGGTGCTTCGAGCGAGTCGAAAGCGTCATGGCTGATCCGCGCGGCCACCTCGGCCCCGAAGCCGCCGAAGACCGGCGCCTCGTGAACCACGATCGCGTGATGGGTCTTGCGCACCGATGCGACGACCGTGTCGACGTCCAGCGGAGCCAGCGAGCGCAGGTCGACGACCTCGAGGGAGATGCCCTCGGCATCGGCCCGCTGCGCGGCCTGCAGCGCGGTCTCGACCATCGGCCCGTAGGCGATCACGCTGACCGCGCTCCCGGCGCGCGCGATGCGGGCGCGGCCGAGGGGAACGGGTGGGCAGGGCAGCTCGAGCTCCCCCTTGAGGTAATAGCGGGCTTTGGGCTCGAAGAAGATGACGGGATCCGGCCCGGCGATCGCCGTGCGCAGCAGGCCGTAGGCGTCGGCCGGCGTCGCCGGGGCCACGACCTTCAGCCCGGCCGTATGGGCGAAGTACGCCTCGGGACTTTCGGAATGGTGTTCGACCGCGCCGATGTTGCCGCCGAACGGCACCCGGATGGTGATGGGGAGGGAGAGGCCGGAGCGATTCTCGTACTTGGCCACGTGGCTGACGATCTGCTCGAACGCCGGATAGATGAATCCGTCGAACTGGATCTCGGGAACCGGCCGGAATCCGCGCAGGGCCAGGCCGACGGAAATGCCGATGATGGCCGACTCCGCCAGCGGCGTATCGAACACCCGGTCCTCACCGAAGTCGTGCTGCAGCCCGTCCGTGATCCGAAACACGCCGCCCAGCCGGCCGACATCCTCGCCGAAGACCAGCACCTTGCGGTCATCGGCCAGGGCGTCGCGCAGGGCCTGGGTGATGGCCTTGCCCAGCGTCACCGTGCTCATGGCGGCGGTTCGAGCGAGGCCTCGAACTCTTCGCGTTCCTTGAGGAAGGAGGCCGGTGGGTCGTGGTAGACGCGTCCGAACAGGCTGGCGCCCGGCGGCGGGATGGGAAGGTGCGTCAGGGTCGCCCGCATCGCCTGGGCCGCCGCGTCCGCCTCCATCGCGATCGCGGCCAGCTGCGCCTCGTCGACGATGCGCTGCGCGCGCAGCCAGCCGGCGTATCGCGCGATCGGGTCCCTGGCCTCCCACGGCGCCAGCTCGGCCGGCGGCCGGTACCGGGTCGGGTCATCCGCGCTCGTGTGGGCGCCCATCCGGTAGGTCACGGACTCGATCAGCGAAGGGCCGTCGCCGCGCCGGGCGCGATCGGCGGCAGTCCGCACCGCGCCCACGACGGCCAGGACGTCGTTGCCGTCGATGCGCACGCCCGGGAATCCGTAGCCCTGCGCGCGTTCGGCGATCGATCCGGCCGTCTGCTGCCGGAGCGGGACCGAGATCGCCCACTGGTTGTTCTGGCAGAGGAAGATGACCGGCGCCCGAAAGACCCCGGCGAAGTTCATCGCCTCGTGCCAGTCGCCTTCTGACGTGGCGCCGTCGCCGAAGACGCAGAGCACGACGTCCTGACTCCCCTCCAGCCGGCAGCCCATGGCGAAGCCGACCGCGTGGGGAACCTGGGTCGCCACCGAGATGGCGAAGGGCAGGAACCGGTAGCGCCGGGGGTCCCATGGACCGTGGGTCAGTCCGCGGAAGTAGCCCAGCATGGTGCCCGGATCGATCCCCCGGCACATCGCCATGCCGAACTCGCGGTAGCTGGGGACGACCCAGTCGGAATCCTGGAGCGCTGCGATGGCGCCGACCTGCGTGGCTTCCTGGCCGAGGAACTGTCCCCACAATCCCAGTTCGCCCTGCCGCTGCAGGTTGAGCGCTTCCTGGTCGGCTCGGCGGATGACGACCATCTTCCGATAGAGGTCGACCAGCTGCTCGCGAGTCAGCCCGTGATTCGCAGTCCCGGTCTGCGGCATGAGGTCCCAACCATCGTATACTGCACCCCGCGCCGAACGGGTTGACTGGCCGGCGGGATGAGGCATGGAAGTCGTAGCGCACACCGACGGGGCCTCACGCGGCAACCCCGGCCCCGCGGCGATCGGCGTGGTGATCCAGGATTCCCAGGGCCACATCCTGCTCGAGCTCGGCGAGGCCCTGCCCCCCACGACGAACAACGTGGCCGAGTACACGGCCGTGATCCGCGCCCTGGAACGCGCCCGGGCGATGGGCGCCCGGCGGGTGCGGTGCTTGCTGGACAGCCAGCTCGTGGTCCGGCAGTTGAACGGTGCCTACAAGGTCAGGCACCACGACATGCTGCCGCTCTACCGGCGTGTGCTCGAGCTGGTCGGGGCCTTCGACGAGGTGACGTTCGAGCACGTCCCGCGCGAGATGAACGCCGAGGCGGACCGTCTGGCGAACCTGGCCCTTGACAGCCGGGCGGGCGCCCTGATTTCGGTCGAGCCTCCGCCTGGCAGCGTCGTCCGGCGGCTCGCCGAACGGATCGGGTCGGGGGACGACGAGGGCGCGCGAGCCTGCTTGATGGATGGGTTCCGGTATCGCCGCCCGGCCAGGGGCGAGCAGGAGCTCGACGCGGACGCCTTCATCCGCATGGTGCGCGAGCGCTCGCTGCGCTGGCAGGTGCAGCATGAGGTGGCAGCCGGCGGGATGCTCCTCACCCAGGCGACCTATCAGGATGCCCACGGTCGCGGAGCCAGCCTGCTGATCAGCGAGGTGGCGGCGGACCGGCTGGCGATCTTGGCCGAGTATCGGGACCCGGGCTGATTTCAGCGCGCGGAGCCCGGGTAGAATGTCGCCGAGTCCGCCAGGCAGCCGCGGCAGGGTCTCACCTGTCGAGGAAAGTCCGAGCTCCACAGAGCAGGGTGCCGGGTAACGCCCGGTCGGGGTGACCCGAAGGAGAGTGCCACAGAAAAGACACAGCCGGGCCGCTGGCCCGGCGAAGGTGAAATGGTGAGGTAAGAGCCCACCAGCAGCCGGGAGACCGGCTGGCTAGGAAAACCCCACCCGGAGCAAGACCAAATAGGAGGACCCCAGGCTGGCTCGGCCGGTCCTCGGGTACGGTCGCTCGAGCCGCCGGGCAACCGACGGCCCAGACGGATGGCTGCCACCCGCGAACGCGTCGGCTCAGCCGGCAGAGCGCGGGGACAGAACTCGGCTTATCGGCGGACTCACCACCACCAAGGGAGGAAACCCTGCCGGTTTCCTCCCTTGGCGGCAGCTTCAGGGCCTGATCCTTCGTTCCGGCCCGGCGTGGGCCGTCATCAGTCCTTCTCGTACTTGAACGAGATGTTCAGGCGGACCCGATAGAGCTGGATCTTGCCGTTCTTCATCGTCAGGTCGAGCTTGACCACCTCGGCGACGCGCATGTCGCGCACCGTTCGACCTGCGGTCTCGACCGCGGTGCGGGCGGCCGACTCCCACGATTCCGGGCTGACGCCGATGACCTCGGTGACGCGATAAACGCTGTCCGCTGTTGCCATGTATTGCTTCCCTCCTGAGGCGATCTGGTGGCTGCGTCCATTGTCCGCCGGGATCACGTGCCCGGGGAAGGCGAGGCGACCACTACATCTAGGGGGTCGAAAATCGCGATTCTACAAGGCCACAACATTTAGGCGGAATTCCTTGACAGGCACCTGTCGCGGTGGTAGGGTTCCCCATGTCGGTGGCACAAAGTGGGGAAAAGTGGGGAAAATGACACCTCGGGTGGCTTCAGCTGATGTTCCTGGGCACGTACCGGCATTCGGTGGATACCAAGGGACGGCTGGCGATCCCGGCGCGGTTTCGCGAGCAGCTGCCATCGGGCAGCGTGATCGCCAAGGGCGCCGAGGGCTGCTTGCAGATCTACCCGCGCGAGGAGTGGGGGCGCGAGCAGGACAGCCAGCGGCTCAGCTCGCTGTCACCGGCGGAGGAACGGCGGCTCGCCCGCATGATGTTCGGGGCCGCACGCGAATGCGAGTTCGACGCCCAGGGACGCATCGTCCTGTCGGCCGACCACCGGTCATACGCCGGGATCACGTCGGTGGCCTGGATCGTGGGGGTCAACAACCTGATCGAGATCTGGAACGACGAGGACTGGCGCCGCATCGGCGACGCCACGGCCGAGGAATACACGCGGATTCAGGACCAGGTGGCCGAGCGGCGGCGTGCCCGCGAGCACTGACCGACCGCCCGATCCACCTGTCGACGATCGCTCGCATCGACCTGTACTTTTACAATCGGTAATAGACGGCCTTCAACCCGCCCCGGGGCAGGTGTTCGTCGATGCCACCCTGGGGGGCGGAGGATACGCGCGGGCGCTGATCGAGCGCCTCAGGCCCGGCGGGCTGCTGCTCGCTCTCGACCGGGACGCCTCCGCCATCGACCGGTTTCGCCGCACGGCGCGTCCCGCGGACGTCGAGGTCCGCCTGCAGCATGCGAACTTCGCCGAGCTCGCCTCGGTCGCGCAGACGCTTGGCCGCCCGGTCCAGGGCATCGTGTTCGACCTCGGCCTGTCCTCGCTGCAGCTGGACGACCCGGAGCGGGGCTTCAGCTTCCAGCGTGACGGACCACTGGACATGCGGATGGATCGGAATGATCCCTGGACCGCCGCGGACCTCCTCAACCGCGAGTCTGAGTCGGAGCTCCGGCGCATCCTTCGCGACTACGGCCAGGAACGGTGGGGGGCGCGGATCGCCCAGCGGATCGTAGACCGCCGGCGCCGCGAACCTTTCCGGACCACCCGCCAGCTCGTCGACGTCGTCAAGGCGGCGATCCCTCGGGGCGCATGGCCCCGCGACATCCACGTCGCCACCCGAACCTTCCAGGCACTGCGCATTGCGGTCAACCGGGAGCTGGACGCGGTGGCCGCCGGGTTGAAGGCCGCGATCGGGGTGCTCGCACACGATGGGCGCATCGGGGTCGTCTCCTTCCACTCCCTCGAGGACAAAATTGCCAAGGATCTTTTCCACGTCGAAGCAACAGACTGTCTCTGTCCGCCCCAAGCGCCCGTTTGCATCTGCGGGCACACCCGATCGCTTCGTGTGATCACGCGCAAACCCATCCGCCCGACTGAGGCGGAGATCGCCGACAACCCACGCGCCCGATCGGCGCGATTACGCATCGCGGAGAAGCTGTGAATCCTGTTGACGTTCTTGAACAAGTCCATATCCCCTGAGCGGCCGCATGGTAGAACCCGTCCCTCCTGGGCATCTACTCGTCTTGCGGCCCCGCCGGCCCGATCCGACCACTCCGGCGCGTGCGTTTCCCCCTTCGCGCGCGCGCCGGAGCCGTGGCCGGTCCTCGATCTCGCCGGTGATGGGGGCGACCGTGCTGATCGCAGCGGCGCTCCTGCTCGTGGCCCAGTCCGCATCGGCCACGCAGGCGAGCTACCAGATCAATGCCTTGAAGGACCGGCAGGCGCACCTGCTGGCCGAACAGGACCAGCTGCAGTCGCAGCTGGCGCAGATCCGCGCCCCGAGCCGGGTGGCGTCGGTCGCCCTGACCTTGGGCATGGGGCAGCCGGCGCGCTGGCAATACGTCACGGGCAGCCCGTCACCGATCGCGCTCGCGCCGCGGCACGCGGCGGATGGGCAGCGCGGCGTCCTCGGCGGCGTGCTCGCGGTGGTCGGCACCCTGGTCGGCCGATTCGGCGACGGACAAGCGTCCACGCCGTAACGCCCGCGCGCGTCTGCCCGTGATGGCGGGAAGGCCCCTGCCATGAGCCGTCTTCAGGGCGCCCGGCCGCGCAGCCGGATCCTCACCCTGCTGGTCGTCTTGCTCGGCGCCTACCTGGTCCTGTTCGGCCGGCTCGTCTACTGGCAGGGATTCCGTCATGCGGATCTCTCGCAGATGGCGGCGGCCTATCACGACGACCAGCTCGTGCTGCCCGCGGTCCGCGGCAAGATCGTCGACCGCAACGGTGACCTGCTGGTCACGAACACGCCGGTGTTTTCCATCTACGCCTCGCCGGACCAGATCCCTGCAACCGATCGCCCGGCCGAGGCGGCGAGGCTCGCCCAGGTCCTGAGCATGGATCCGGCCGACGTCCTGGCCAGGTTGGGCTCGACGAAGATGTTCGTGTACCTCAAACGCCAGGTCTCGGCGTCGGTTGCCGCTGACCTCGATCGCCTGCAGCTGGCCGGCATCGGGAAGATCGCGGAGACCCAGCGGACCTACGTGGACGGGGCCGTCCCCGGGACGACGCTGGCGGCCAACCTGCTCGGATTCGTGAACGCGTCCGGCCAGGGCAACTACGGTCTGGAGGGCTACTACGACCCGGTGCTGGCCGGACGCAACGGCTTCGAGACCACGGTGCGCGACCTGACCGGCCGGCCGATCGTTCTCAGCGATCGGCAGCGGCAATCGCCGGTCGACGGGATGACGCTCCAGCTCGGCCTGGACAGCGCGATCCAGGTCGTGGCCGAGCGGGCGCTGCAGGACGGACTGGCGAAGTACCAGGCGGAGAGCGGCTCGGTTCTGATCATGGAACCGAAGACCGGCCGGATCGTGGCCTGGGCCGACGCCCCCAGCTACAACGCGAACCAGTACGGCCAGACCAACACGGCCCAGTTCCGCGACCCGATCGTGGCCGACCTCTACGAGCCCGGGTCCGTGATGAAGGTCGTCACCCTGGCCGGCGCCCTCGACGTCCACGCGATCACGCCCGACTACCGCTTCAACGAGACGGGGGTCGCCGTCGTCGGCGGGTATGCCATCCACAACTGGGATCACCGCGCTCATGGGATGGTCACCATGACCCAGGTCCTGGAGCAGTCCCTGAACGTGGGCGCGATCCGAGCCGAGCAGCTCGAGGGCGGCCCGGCGTTCTTCGCGAACATGCAGCGATTCGGGATCGGCGATCCGACCGGGATCGACGTCGCCGGCGAGGCGAGCGCGCCGCTCGGTGACCCGACCGCCTGGAAGGCGTCGCGGCTCGCGACGGCGTCCTTCGGACAGGGGGTCGACGTCACGCCGATCGAGATGCTGGCCGCCGTCAACGCCATCGCGACCGGAGGAGACCTGGTCCAGCCCCATGTCGTCGATCAGATCATCGACACCCAGGGGCATGCCCGCCCGGTGCATCCGCGCATCATCCGGCGGGTGATCAGCCCGCAGGCGGCCGCCCAGATGCGAGACATGATGATCGGCGTCGTCGAGCACGGGTCGGGCTTCGCCGCCCGCATCGATGGCTTCCGCGGCCACATCGCCGGCAAGACCGGGACCGCGAACATCCCGGTGGCCGGCGGATACGGCCAGGATCCCAGCGACGTGATCGCGTCCTTCGTCGGTTTCGTGCCGGCCGAGGACCCGCAGTTCACGATGCTCGTCGTCGTGCATCGGCCGAAGACGCTCTACGAGGGCGCCTACGTGGCCGCTCCGATCTGGAAGACGATCGCGAGCGCGCTGATCACCCGCTGGAACATCGCGCCGTGAGAGGCGTCAATCCCGATTTAATGGGCGATGGCCATGACGGTGGACGAGATCCTTGAGGCAACCGGGGGTGTCCTGGTGACGGGACCCGCCGCCCGCGCGTTCTCCCGCCTGCACACGGACTCGCGCGAGGTCACAGCAGGCGGGCTCTTCTGGGCGCTCCGCGGTGAGACGCAGGACGGGCACGCCTATATCGGGCAGGCCTTGGAGCGCGGCGCCGGCGGCATCGTCTGTCAGGTTCCGCCGGCCTCGACGGTCTCGGGCGCCACCGTCATCCGCGTCCCGGATACGCTGCAGGCGCTTTTCGCGATGACCCGATGGAAGCTTGACCGGCTGCGGGTGCCGATCGTGGCGATCACGGGAAGCTCGGGAAAGACGACCACGAAGGAGCTCGTGGCTCATGTCCTCGCTCGCCGGCTGCGCGTGCACAAGAGCGCCGGTAACCTGAACACCTATACCGGCGTCCCGATGACCGTCTTCGAGATGGACGCGGCCGACAGCGTGCTGGTCATGGAGTACGCCATGTCCCGCGCCGGCGAGATCGCGGAGCTGACCGCGATCGCCCCACCGCAGGTTGCGGTCGTCCTCAATGTCGGGCTTGCCCATGTCGGCCTGCTCGGCTCGATCGAGGCGGTCGCCGCCGCCAAGCGTGAGCTCGTGGAAGGCCTGGCCCCGGGCGGGGTCGCCGTGCTCAACGCCGACGATCCTCGGGTCGATGCCATGGCCCCGGCCGCCGGGCGGGTCGTGCGCTACGGTCGCGCCTCGCAGGCGGACGTCCGGGCCGAGGACGTCGTGCTGCGAGGACTCGAGGGCAGCTCGTTCCGTCTCGTCACGCGAAGCGGCGAGGCCGAGGTCGCGCTCACCATCCCGGGTGCCCACAGCGTCTCCAACGCCCTGGCTGCCGCCGCGGTCGCGCTCGAGTTCGGGTTCGACCCCCGGGAGGTCGCGGCCGCGCTGCGCGGCTTCAAGCCGCCGGAGCGTCGTCTCCGCATCGTTTCGGGCAAGGCCGGCTCGACCATCATCGACGACTGCTACAACGCGAATCCCTCCTCGATGCGGGCGGCGCTCGAGGTGTTGCGAATGGCGCCGACAGGGGCGACCCGCATCGCGGTCCTCGGGGACATGCTCGAGCTCGGTGATCACGCGCAGGCCGCCCACGAGGAGCTCGGTGCGCTGGCCGCCCGCAGCACCGACCGGCTGATCGCGATCGGGACGCAGGCGGCCGTGGTGGTCGAGGCCGCCCACCGGGCGGGGCTCCGCGGCGCCGACGCGGTGGTCGCGCGCGACCTCGCGGACGCCGTCTTGCAGATCGAGCCGGCGCTTCACCGCGGCGCCTACGTCCTGGTCAAGGGCTCTCGGGGGATGCGGATGGAGGGGATCGTCGCGGCCCTGTCGGAGCCGGCATGACCACCGTGATCGCGCTCTTCTTCGTCTCGCTGGCGCTCGCGCTGGGCGCCTATCCGCCGCTGATCCACTGGCTGAGAGCTGGCAGGATCGGCCAGCTGATCCGCGAGGAAGGGCCGGCCGCCCACCAGGCGAAGGCGGGGACGCCGACAGCCGGCGGCATTCTCTTCCCGGCGATCGCCGTCATCCTCTATCTCGCCGGCGATCGGAGCCCGGGCGGCGCGCTCGTCGTGCTCGGGCTGCTGTTCGGCGGCGCGCTCGGCTTCCTGGACGACCTGGCGAAGATCCGTGGGCGCCGGAACCTGGGATTGCGGGCGCGCCAGAAGATCCTGATCCAGCTGCTCAGCGGCGGCGTGCTCGGCTATCTGGCCCTGCGCTGGGGCTTGACCCGCCAGCAGGTTCCCCTCGGCGGCGCCCCCGCCCTGGGTGGGTGGATGATCCCGATCGGACTGGTGGCCTTTGCGGCGGGCTCCAACGCGTTCAACCTCACCGACGGCAGCGACGGGCTGTCCGCCGGCGCCGGCGCGCTCGTCTTCGGCACCCTCGCCGGGCTCGCCCTGCTCCAGCACCATGCCGCCTCCGCGATCATGCCCGCCGTCCTGGCCGGCGCGCTGCTCGGGTTTCTCGCCTACAACCGGTATCCCGCTCGGATCTTCATGGGCGACACCGGCAGCCTCGGGCTGGGCATGGCGATGGTGGCCGCGGCGATCGCCACCGGCCTGCTCTGGTACCTGCCGCTGCTCGCGATCGTCTTCGTCGCCGAGACGCTGTCGGTGATGCTCCAGGTGCTCAGCTTCAAGACCACGGGCCGCCGCATCCTGAAGATGTCGCCGCTTCACCATCACTTCCAGCTCTCCGGCTGGTCGGAGAACCGCGTCGCCGGCACCTTCTGGGCGGTGACGCTGGTCGCCGCCCTCCTGACGGTGCTCGCCGCCAGGCAGGCCGCCTCCTCGTGAGCGGGCTCGGGCGGCGTGCGCTCGTCATCGGCTTCGGCCGGAGCGGCCAGGCGAGCGCGCGCTACCTGCGCGACCACGGCATCGAGGTGCTGGTCCAGGACCGCGCGGATACTCCGGCGCTCCGCGAGGCGATGGCCCGGCTCGGGGTGAACGGCCGGCTCGGCGGCTATGCGGAGGCTGACCTTAACGGGATCGATCTCGTGGTGGTCAGCCCCGGCGTGCCATGGGACCTTCCCCTCGTCGAGAGCGCGCGCCGGCGCGGCATCCGGATCACGAGCGAGATCGATCTCTTCTTCCAGGTGACGGCGTCGCGGATCGTCGGGATCACGGGCACCAACGGCAAATCGACCACGACCGGGCTCGCTGCCGACGTCCTGCGCGCGGGCGGCCTGCGGGTCCACCGCGGCGGCAACATCGGGGAGCCCGTGCTCGACCGGGTCGACCGCTTCACGGGCGACGATTGGGCGGTCCTCGAGCTGAGCAGCTTCCAGCTCGAATCGATCACGCGCCCGCGCCTACACGTCGGCGCGATCCTCAACGTGACCCCCGACCATCTGGACCGCCACGGCACCTTCGACCGCTATCGGGACATCAAGGCCCGGGCGATTCGATTCATGGAAGCGGAGGATCGAGCGGTGCTGAACCGGGACGATCCGGTCACCTGGGCCATGCGTGGCGAGACGGCCGGCCGCATCCTGCCCTTCTCGACTCGCCATCCGGAAATGGTCGACGCGGTCGTCAGCGCGGATGGGTGGGTGCGGGTCGGGGAGACCCGGGTTCTGAAGGCGGAGGACATCCCGCTTCCCGGCGAGCACAACCTGAGCAACGTGCTGGCCGCCGTCGCCATCGGGAGCGCCGCCGGGGTGACGCCGGGGCAGATGGCCGCGGCGGTGCGGGCCTTCGCCGGCCTGGAGCATCGACTCGAACTGGTCGGCGAGGTGGCGGGCGTACGCTGGTACAACGATTCGAAGGCGACCACGCCGGACTCGACCCTGCGCGCGCTGGAGGCGTTCACGGAGCCGATCGTGCTGATCGCGGGCGGGCGCAACAAGGGGATCGACGTGGGTCCCCTGGCGGCCGCGATCGCCCGCCGGGCGTCGGCGCTCGTGGCGATCGGCGAAACCGGGCCGGAGCTGGTCGATCGGGTGCGGGCGGCGGGCCTGTCCGAGGCCGCCCTGGCCAGCGATCTCGAGGACGCCGTGAGCCGGGCCGCGGACGCAGCTCGCCCGGGATCCGTCGTGCTCCTCTCGCCGGCTTTTGCCAGCTACGACATGTTCCAGGACTTCGAGGACCGCGGACGGCGGTTCAAGGCCGCCGTCCGGCGACGGGTGAACCGATGAGGCAGTTGAACGTGCTCGAGCTTCCCGCCGCCTCGCGGCGGACGATCGTCCGGAGTGTCGCCTGGCGCCGCGGCGACCGCGTCCTGCTGGTCACCGCCGGCGCGCTCACCGCCTTCGGCCTGGTCATGGTCTTCTCGGCGTCCGAGGTGCAAGGCTGGATGTACTATCACAATTCCGCCTACTTCTTCGAGCGCCAGGGCATCTGGTGCCTGCTCGGCGTCGCCCTGCTCTGGGCGGCCGCCCACTTCGACTACCATCGCCTGCGCGTGCTGGCGGCGCCGTTGGCGGCGCTCACCCTGGTGGCGCTGGTCCTGGTCCTCGTGCCCCATATCGGCGTCTCGCTCAACGGTGCCCGCCGATGGCTCAAGCTGGGACCGCTGCAGATGCAGCCGGCGGAGCTCGCCAAGCTGGGCGCCATCGTCTACATGGCGGCCTGGCTGGAGCGCCACCGCGACCGCATCCGCTCGCTCGAGAACGGGGTCGCGCCGTTCTTGGCCCTGCTCGCCCTGCTCGCCGGGCTGATCATCCTCGAGCGGGACCTCGGGACCACGCTGATCGCGGCCGCCATCCTCCTGGCGCAGTTCCTGGTCGCCGGGGGCCGGAGGCGGCATATCGTGCTGCTCGTGCTCGTGCTCGCGCTTGCGGTGTTCGTCTTCATCCGCATGGAGCCCTACCGGTTGCAGCGGATCATGGCCTTCCTCCATCCCTGGTCTGACCCGCTCTACACGGGGTTCCAGCCGATCCAGTCGCTGCTGGCGCTCGGATCCGGCGGCATCTTCGGGGTCGGCCTGGGGCAGAGTATCCAGAAATACCTGTGGTTGCCCTTCGCGCACACGGACTTCATCTTCGCGATTATCGGCGAGGAGACGGGACTGATCGGGACGACGGCCGTGCTGGCCGGTTTCGCGCTCTTCACCTATCGCGGCTTCCGCGTGGCGCTCAAGGCGCCCGACGTTTTCGGCTCGCTGCTCGCCTGCGGGATCACGGTCTGGATCTCCTTCCAGGCGCTGATCAACGTGGCGGCGGTGACGGTGACGCTGCCGACGACCGGCGTGCCGCTCCCGTTCATCAGCTACGGCGGGTCCTCCCTCGCGCTCTCGCTGATGGCGGTCGGCATACTGATGAACATTGCCTCGCAAGGGCAGAAGGTGGGATGGGTTCGGCATGCGAGCATTGATCTCGGGCGGTGGAACGGGGGGACACCTGTTCCCGGCGATCGCCGTCGCGCAGGCGCTGCGGCGGAGCGATCCTGAGTCGGCGGTGCTCTACGTGGGGCGTCGGGGGGGCATCGAGGAGCAGGTCGTCCCGGCCCTCGACATCCCGTTCGCCACGATTGCCGCCGTCAAGCTGGACCGGGAGGCGCCACTGCGGAACTGGCGGGTCCCGATCGTGCTGCCACAAGCGCTGTGGGACGCGTGGCGGGTGACCCGTCGCTTTCGCCCGTCGGTCGTGGTCGGCACCGGCGGATACGTCAGCGCGCCGTTGATCATGGTCGCCGCCGCAAGCCGGGTCCCGGTCGTCCTCCAGGAACAGAACTACGTGCCGGGTCGCGCCACCCGGCTGCTCGGGCGGCTGGCCCGCGTGATCGCGATCGCCTATCCGCAGACGGCCGGGCTGCTCGACGGCGCCCGGACGGTCCTGACCGGGACCCCGGTGCGTGAGGAGTTCCAGGCCCTGCGCACGGATTTCCCGGACCGCCCCCGGCACGTCCTCGTCCTCGGCGGCAGCCAGGGCGCGCATCGCGTCAACCTGGCCGTGGCCGGCGCCGTCCCGGCGCTGCTGGCACGTCCCGAGCTCACCATCGCCCACCAGACCGGGTCCCAGGACCTCGCGGCGATGGAGGCTGCCAGGAGGACCCTGCCGGAAGGGGTCCGCGACCGGTATCAGCCGTTCGCCTTTGCGGACGACCTGCCGCGCCGCCTGCGGGCCGCGGACCTCGTGGTGAGCCGGGCCGGGGCGAGCACGCTCAGCGAGACGAGCGCCCTCGGGATCCCGATGATCCTCGTTCCCGGTCCGTTCGCGGGCGGGCACCAGCGTCTCAACGCGCTGCCCTTCGCGCAGGCCAACGCCGCGATCCTGGTGGCCAACGACGAGTGCGACGGCCCCCGGATCACGCGCGAGATCCTGGCGCTCGTGGATGACCCTGCCCGATATCGGGCCATGATCGACGCCATGCGCGGGCAGTCCCGGCCGCACGCGGCGGACGACGTGGTCCAGATCCTGCGCCAGGTGGCACGCGGCTGATGCGCATTCACTTCATCGGGATCTGCGGCTACGCGGTCTCCGGACTGGCGCTGGTGGCGCGCCAGCTCGGCCACGAGGTGAGTGGTTCCGACGAGGACGCCTATCCGCCCACCACGGACCTGTTGACCGCCGCCGGGATCCCCTGGGTCGACGGTCACAGCGAGGAGAACCTTAAGCGCTGGGGCACGCCCGAGCTCGTCGTCCAGGGCAACCAGGTCCGCCCGGACAACGTCGAGGCGGCCGCCGCCCGGCGGCTGAACCTGCGGATCGTGAGCGAGGCCGAGTTCTGGGGAGAGCTCACCCGCGACCGCGTCCGGGTCGTCGTCTGCGGCTCGCACGGGAAGACGACCACGGCCGCGTTGATCACCTACATCCTGCGCCAGGCCCGGCGCAATCCCGGTTTCCGCCTCGGGATGGCGGCGGCGGACCTCGGGGCGGCCGCGGGCTGGGGAACCGGGCGCGAGTTCGTGTTCGAAGGGGACGAGTACACCTCCGCCGCGTTCGACCCGCGGCCCAAGTTCCTCCATTTCGCGCCCCAGATCGCGGTGCTGACGAACGTCGACTGGGACCATCCGGACGTCTTCCCCGATCCCCAGGCGTATGAGGCGGTCTTCCGGCAGCTCGTCGAGTTCCTGGGCAGCGAGGACCGCCTGATCGCCTGCGGTGACGACCCGACGGTGCGCCGCCTGCTGCCGCGCACGCGGGCGATCGTCGAAACCTACGGACTGCGAGGCGGGGTGGACTGGCAGGGTCGCGACCTGACCCCGGATGGCGAGGGTATGCGCTTCACGGCCTGGAACGGCGGCAAGGTGGTGGCCGTGGTCAGCACGCGAATCCCGGGCAGTCACAACGCGGCGAACGCGCTGGCCGCCCTGGCCACGACCGTCCGGCTCGGCGTCCCGGCGGAGCAAGCCGTCGAGGCGATCGGCCGCTTCCGCGGCGCGGGTCGCCGTTTCGAGATCAAGGGGGAAGTCCGGGGGGTCACCGTGGTCGACGATTACGCCCATCATCCGAGCGAGGTGCGCGCCACCCTGGAAGCGGCGCAGGAACGGTTCCATCCAGGCCGGGTGCTCGCGCTGTTCGTCCCGCACACGTTTTCGCGAACGCTCGCGCTGCTCGACGGCTACGGCCAGGCATTCCGGGGCTGCGCCATGGCGCTGATCGGCCCGATCGAACCTGCCCGTGAGCGCCACCTCGCGAACACCGTCAGCGCCGAGCAGGTCGCCGCCCGGATCGAGGGGGTCCCGGAGGTCGGGGTCGTCGATTCGGCGCGCGCGGCCGCCTACCGGCTGGCCGCCGAGGCGCGTCCCGGTGACGCCATCATCTGCATGTCGGTGCGCGGCTTCGATGACGTCGTCTCCAAGACGCTCGAGGTGCTGGAGCGGTCACCGGTTGGGTGAGGCCTGGCTGGCGACGATCCCCGGGGTGCGCGAAGGCGAGGCGCTCAGCCGGCACAGCTGGTACGGGATCGGCGGCCCGGCGCGTTTCTTCCTCGAAGTCGGCGATGACCGGGTGCTGGACCGGCTCGTCCCGCGCCTGCAGCAGGATGGGATTCCATCCTTCGTGCTCGGGGCGGGCAGCAACACCCTGATCGCGGACCGCGGCCTGCCGGGATTGACGATCAAGCTCCGATCGGAGGGTGTCACCCTGGCTGACGGGACGGTGCTGGTGGAGGCCGGCACCCTGATGCCGGCGCTGGCCGCGCGCATGGCTCGCGCCGGGCGGACCGGGTTGGAGTTCGGCGCCGGCGTTCCGGGAACCGTCGGGGCCTCGGTCTACGGGAACGCGGGTGCCTTCGGTGTCGAGGTCAAAGACCGCCTGGTCGAGGCGGAGGCGCTCGACTCGCAGGGCCGGCGTCATGTGATCCACGCGGAGGCCTGCGCCCTCGGCTACCGGGACTCCACCTTCAAGCAGGAACGTCGCGGCTGGGTCGTGACCCGGGCGCGCTTTCGCGTGGAACCCGACGATCCGGCGCGCGTGCGCGCGCGAATCCTCGAGGTCCAGAAGCATCGGCGCGACACGCAGCCGGTCGAGCGACGGAGCCTGGGCAGCACCTTCAAGAACCCGCCCGCCGACGCGGCCGGCCGCCTGATCGACGCCTGCGGGCTGAAGGGCCGCCGGGTGGGCGGGGCCGAGATCTCCTTGAAGCACGCGAACTTCATCGTCAATCGTGGCCAGGCCTCCGCGGAGGACGTGCTAGCCTTAATCGCCGAGATGCGGGATCGCGTGCGCGACCGATTCGGCATCACCCTCGAACCCGAGATCCAGTTCCTTGGGATCTCACCTCCGTGACCCGACTGCGGGTCGGCGTGCTCTTCGGGGGAAGGTCGACCGAACACGAAGTGTCGGTTCTGTCGGCCCAATCGATCATCAATGCCCTCGACCCGGCGCGCTACGAAGCCGTGCCCATCTACGTCGATCGTCGTGGTCGCTGGCTGGCGGGGGAGAGCCTGCCGCGCCTGATCGACGAGCGGGAGCGCCGCCGCTATGTCTACCTCCCGGCGGATCCGACGACCAGGGCGCTCATCTCCGCCGGGCCGGCACGCGACGACGCGGGCGCGGGCGGGCTGCCCGCAATCGACGTCGTCTTCCCCGTCTTTCACGGGCTCAACGGTGAGGACGGTACCGTCCAGGGGCTGCTCGAGCTGGCCGACGTCCCCTACGTCGGGTCGGGCGTGCTCGGGTCGGCCTTGGGACTGGACAAGATCTCTATGAAGCGGGCCTTCGCGGCGGTGGGGCTGCCTACCGTCGACTACATCCCGGTCAGCCGGCATCGCTTCGAGCGCGACCCAGAGCGCGTGGCCGACGAGGTCGAGTCGGCGTTCGGCTATCCCTGCTTCACGAAGTTTGCGAACTCCGGCTCCTCAGTGGGCACGTCGAAGGCGCACGATCGGGAGGAACTGCTCCAGGGGCTCCGCCTCGCCGCCGGCTTCGATCGCAAGCTCGTGGTCGAGCGTGCGATCGACGCGCGTGAGCTGGAGGTCAGCGTGCTCGGCAATGACGAACCGGAGGCGTCGGTGGTGGGCGAGATCGTGCCGGCCCACGAGTTCTACGACTACGACGCGAAGTACCTGGACGAGGGATCGCGGCTGCTGATCCCGGCGCCCATCCCCGAGGAGACGGCGGAGCGGGCCCGGGAGCTCGCCATCGCCGCGTTCCACGCCGTCGACGCGGCCGGCATGGTGCGGGCCGACTTCTTCCTCGAGCGTTCGACCGGCGCCCTGCTGGTCAACGAGGTGAATACGATTCCGGGCTTCACCCGGATCAGCATGTATCCGAAGCTGTGGGAGGCGAGTGGCCTGCCCTATCCGCGTCTGCTGGAGCGGCTCATCGATCTCGCGCGTGAGCGCTATCGGGACAAGCGGCGATCGCAGACGACCATCGACTCGCGGCTGCTCCCCGAGCCGGAGCGGCCATGAGCACGCTGGCGGCGACCCGGGTGAGACGGCGCGCCGCGACCCAGTCGCCTCCGCCGCTGCGGCGCCTGATCTGGGCGGTGGTCCAGGTCGCCGTGCTCGGCGCCGAGGTCTTCCTGCTGCTGTTCATCCTGGCCCAGCCCGGTTTCCGGCCCAGGGACGTTCAGGTGCAGGGTGTCCAGCACCTGCGCGCGGGCGAGGTCGCCGCCGCCCTGGCCCTCCCGCCGGACCGCAGCATCTTCCTCCTCGATCCCGCCTCGCTCGCCGACCGGCTGAAGGCGCTGCCCTGGGTTCAGTCCGCGAGCGTGACCCTGGCGCTGCCCGATCGCGTCAGCGTCACCGTCTCGGAATGGCAGCCCGCGGCGGTGATCGCCAACGGGGAACAGTCCTACTACCTCAACGCGCGGGGCGTCGTCCTGGCGCCGGCCTTCGAGGCGGGTGGACTCCCCGTCATCGACCGGCAGGGGGTCGGCGCCGTCAAAGCCGGCGATGGGCTGATCGATCCGGACCTGATGCAGGAGCTGATCGCGCTGCAGCGCGGCTTCGCGCCGGCCTTCCGCGTCCGGGTCCTCTCCTTCGTGCTCGACCCCCAGCAGGTCCTCACGCTGCGGACCGACCGCGGCTTCGCGATAATCTTCGGCCAGATGGCCACCGCCGACCAGCGGGCGACCCTGGAACCCAAGCTGGGCGCGCTGCGCTCCCTTGCCACGCGGATCGACCTGGCGTCGGCGCCGCTCGTGTACGTGAACCTGATGAACCCCAGGGCGCCGGCCGTGCTCATGAAGTCGAGGTAGGGGATGTCGCGGATGACGACGACCGGTCCGCGCGAAGCGCTTCTGCTGATCGCCTTCGCCGCGGTCTTCGCGGTGCTCGGGATCCTGTTCGGCCTCAATGCGCCGCTGCAGATCCCGCCGGGTTACGCGCGCTACACCGCGGTCATGATCCTGGCGGCGCTCGATTCGATCCTGGGCGCGGTCAAAGCGTGGCTGAACGGGAACTTCGAGAACAAGGTGTTCCTCTCGGGACTCCTGGTCAACAGCCTGGTGGCCGGGGCGCTGACCTACCTGGGCGACAAGCTCGGGGTCGAGCTCTACTTCGCGGCGATCGTCGCCTTCGGGGTCCGCATCTTCGACAACCTCGCCGTCATCCGCCGCCACCTGCTCTAGCTGCGAGGCCGCCGGCGGAGCCGCGCGTTCGTCCGAATGGCGCCGGGCGAGGGCACGGCCCAATTCAGGCATTGTGTTGTCAGGGGCCCCGGACCACCGTATAATGTGCTCCGACCGTCCTTCCACACGTTCCAGGAAAGGTTTTTGCCCCGTTCCAAATACGTCGTAGCTCTGGATATCGGCACCACCAAGGTCTGCTGCGTGGTCGGCGAGGAGCAGGACCGTGGTCTCAACCTCATCGGCACGGGTGAGGTCCCCTCCGAAGGCCTGCGCCGTGGCGCGGTCGTGAACATGGAGAAGACCGTGCGCAGCATCTCGACCGCCGTCGAGGCGGCCCAGCGGATGTGCGGCCACAAGCTCGAGTCGGCCTACGTCGGCCTGGCCGGTACCCACGTGCTGAGCCAGAACAGCCGCGGCGTGATCGCCGTGGCGCGTGCCGACCGGGAGATCGCCGCCCAGGACGTCAGCCGCGTGATCGACGCCGCCCGCGCGGTCTCGGTGCCGAGCGACCGCGAGATCATCCATGTCGTTCCGCGCGGCTACGTGGTCGACGGCCAGGAGGGCGTCAAGGACGCGGTCGGCATGAGCGGGGCCCGGCTCGAGGTCGAGACGCATATCATCACGGGTTCACTGACGGCGGTCCAGAACGTGGTCAAGTGCGTCCACCAATCGGGGCTCGGGGTGGAGGATCTCGTGGTGCAGGCGCTGGCGTCGTCGGAGGCCGTGCTCAGCGACAACGAGCTCGACCTGGGCGTCGCCCTGGTCGACATCGGCGGCGGGACGACGGACGTGGCGCTGTTCACGGAGGGCAGTGTGGTGCACACCGCCGTGCTGCCGGTCGGCGCCATGCACGTGACCAACGATGTCGCGATCGGGCTCCGGACGACGCTGGCCGAGGCGGAGATGCTCAAAGTGAACTACGGCCATGCGATCCCGAGCTGCATCCCGCGGGAGGAGATGATCGAGCTCCACCAGATCGGTCAGGAGCGACCCCAGATCGTTCCGCGCCGGCACCTGGCCGAGATCATCGCGCCGCGTGCGCGCGAGATCCTCGAGATGGTCAAGGTCGAGATCCGGCGCGGCAGCCGCGACGGCTTTCTCCCGGCGGGCATCGTCCTGACCGGCGGCGGCTGCCGCTTGCTGGGGATGACCGACGCGGCCCAGGCGCTCCTCGACCTGCCGGTCCGGATCGGCGCGCCTACCGGCGTCACCGGGATGAATGACCAGGTCGGCGGGCCGTCCTACGCGACCGCGATCGGGCTTCTTCGCTGGGGATTCAAGTTCCGCGAGCGTCAGAACGGCCACGTCCCGGTCGGGGCCGGGGTCTCGGCCGCCTATCAGCGCACCGTTCGTTGGCTCCGAGATTTCTTCTAAGGAAGGAGGCCGCTCATGAACGTCGACGATCAGTATCCGATCCGAGGTTTGAACCCGCGGCCTCCAGCTGAGCGCTTCATGCGCGCCCGGCTGGATCGTGACAAGGAGGACCTGAAGATCCGCGAGGCCGACCGTACCCTCGAAGGCAACGCGCGCATCAAGGTCGTCGGGGTGGGCGGAGGCGGCAGCAATGCCGTCAACCGAATGATCCGTTCCAAGCTGCGCGGCGTCGAGTTCATTGCGATCAACACCGACCTGCAGGCGCTCGCCAACTCCGAGGCGCAAACCAAGATGAACATCGGCAAGAAGCTGACCCGCGGCCTGGGCGCCGGCGGGAATCCGACGATCGGCCGCGAAGCCGCCGAGGAGAGCCAGCAGGAGCTGACCGAGCTGCTGACTGGGGCGGACATGGTGTTCCTCACGGCCGGCATGGGCGGCGGCACCGGGAGCGGCGCGGCGCCGGTGATCGCGGAGATCGCCCGCAATAACGGTGCCCTCACGATCGGGGTCGTCACCAAGCCGTTCACATTCGAGGGCACTCGCCGCCGGTCGATCGCCGAGGAAGCCGCCCTGACGCTCAAGGAGAAAGTCGACACGCTGATCATCATTCCGAATCAGCGGCTGCTGGACGTGACCGACAAGAAGGTGCCGTTCACCGAGGCGCTCAAGATCGCGGACGACGTGCTGCGGCAGGGCGTCCAGGGCATCTCGGACCTGATCGTCCAGCCGGGCCTGATCAATCTCGACTTCGCCGATGTCAAGGCGGTCATGTCGGGCCAGGGAGCGGCGCTCATGGGCATCGGCTTCGGCAGCGGCGACCAGCGGGCCGCCGACGCGGCGCGTGACGCGGTCGCCAGCCCGCTGCTGGAGACCTCGATCGACGGCGCGCGCGGCATCCTGCTCAACATCACCGGCGGCACCGATCTGACCCTGCACGAGGTGAACGAGGCCGCGGAGATCGTGCGAGCCTCGGCCGACAAGGATGCGAACATCATCTTCGGCACGGTCATCGACGAGAAGATGTCCGGTGAGGTCAAGATCACCGTCGTCGCGACCGGCTTCGTGGGCGGCATCGAATCCCTGGACGAGCGGGATGAGGCCTACACGCGGCCCGCGCCCGCCGAAGAGCAGGTGCCGGCCTACCGCGGCTTCGATCCCAGCAATCTCGACATCCCGGCCTTCTTGCGCGGACGCCGATAACCTCCGGGTGGGTGGTGCCCCTTCCCGCCACCCACCCATCGTCTCCTCGACCACAAGATATGGGATACTGACGCCCGGATGAAGTGTCCATATTGTGGTCATCTCGACCTCAAAGTCGTGGACTCGCGCGATTCGGACACCGGTGAGGCGATCCGGCGGCGGCGGGAGTGTCTCCAGTGCACCAAACGCTTCACGACCTACGAGCGGATCGAGGCGGTACCGCTCTACGTCATCAAGAAGGATGGCCGCCGGGAGGACTTCGACCGGCAGAAGCTGTTTTCCGGCCTGATGAAAGCGACCACGAAGCGCGAGATCTCGCCCAGCGCCGTGGAACGCATCGTCGACGAGATCGAGGGCGAGCTGCGCACGCGGGGCAAGGTCGAGATCCCGTCGCGCGAGGTCGGCGAGCTGGTCATGGACAAGCTCCGCGGCCTCGACGAGGTCGCCTACATCCGCTTCGCCTCCGTGTACCGCTCCTTCATGGACCTCCAGGAGGTCAAGTCGGAGATCGACCAGCTGCTCAGCCGCGACAAGAAGGGATGACGCCGGTGGCGCTCCCCGGGGTGGCTCAGGTCGTCACGGTGTCCGGTTTTCCCGCCCGGCACGGGTTCTCGACCACCGCGCTGGGGTCGCTGGGGCTGACCGAGGCCCAAGATCCCGACCTGGTCATGGAGCGCCGGCGGCGCCTGGCGGAGCAGATCCCGTTCGAGCCCGAGCGGGCCGTCTTCGCCGCCCAGGTCCACGGGGCGGCGGTGCGGGTCTTCCGCCGGCAGGATGGCGCGACGATGGCGCAATCGGTGCTCGATACCGATGCGCTGGTCAGCGACGTTCGTGGGCAGGCGCTCCTGACCTACCACGCGGACTGCTATCCGGTGTTGTTTGCGGATCGCGCGAGCGGAGCGGTCGGGGCGGCCCATGCCGGCTGGCGAGGCACGCTCGAGGGGGTCGCCTTCGCGACCGTGCGCGCCTTCAAGGATGGATACGGCACGACGCCCGACAACCTGGACGTGTTGATCGGTCCGGGAATCTGCGCCGCCTGCTACGAGGTGGGTCCGGAGGTCGCCGCGGCGTTCCGCGAGCGCGATCGCGATGCCGATCGCTATCTGGAGCCGAGCCGAGACGATCGGCTCCGGCTCGATCTCCGCGCCGCCCTGAGGCAGCAGTTGGAGTCGTGTGGCGTGCGGGCGGAACGGATCGTCGTCAGCGGCTGGTGCACCCGGGAGGACCCGCGCTGGTTCTCGCATCGGGGCGGGCGTCCTGGGCGCTTCGTGGCCGCCGTCGTCGCGCCCTGAGCGCCGCGATGGACTCGGTCTCCGCGCGACTCGAGGGCATCCGCGCCCGCATTGCGGCCGCCGCGGATCGGAGCCGGCGCGATCCCGCCGGAATCCGGATCGTGGCGGTCACCAAGGGGGTGACGGTGGAGACCATCCAGGAGGCGCTGGCGCTCGGGTTGCGCACACTCGGCGAGAACCGCATCCAGGAGGCGCTGCCCAAGATCGAGGCGCTTCGCGCGGTGCACCCGACCTGGCATCTCATCGGGCACCTGCAGACGAACAAGGCCCGGCAGGCCGCCGAGCATTTCAGCATGGTGGAGTCGATCGACAGCGTCCACCTGGTCGAGGCGCTCGCCGCGCGGGTCCAGGGCTCGCTGGACGTGCTGATCGAGGTCAACGTGGCGGCGGAGGCGCAGAAGACCGGCGCTCCTGTGTCAGAGGTCGACGCGATCGCCCGCGCGGTCCTCGCCAGCGGAAGGCTGCGACTCCTGGGGCTGATGGCGATCGCCCCGCTCGGGACCGAGGCCGAAGCCGCCCGGCCCACGTTTCGCCGGCTTCGCGTCCTGCGCGACGAGCTCCAGCAGCGATGCGGCACCCCGCTCCCGGAGCTGTCCATGGGCATGTCCGACGACTTCGAGGCGGCGGTCGAGGAAGGAGCCTCCATGCTACGATTGGGCCGCGCTCTCTTTGCCGGCCCGTCCGCTCGGACGGTGAATCTCGGCGCGGGGCGCCCATTGAAGTGACTGTGGCGACGTTTGTGACTTACCTGCACTCCTTTGCGCTCGTGCTCATCTACCTGCTGATCTTCGCCATCTTTGCGCGGGCCGCCGCGTCCTGGTTCGTGCGCGACGCCGGCAGCTCGATCATGCGGTTCCTCATCGACGTCACCGAGCCGGTGCTGGCGCCCCTCCGCCGGTTCATGCCCTCGGCCATGGGCATCGACTTTTCGCCGATGGTCGCCATCCTGGTGCTCTACCTGCTCGGGCAGTTGCTGGCATAGGCGTGCGCTTCGCCGAGGTCTCAACCCAGGTCAAGTTTCCGGCGCTGGAGGAGGAAGTCCTCCGGTTCTGGCGCGAGCACAAGATCTTCGAGCGGAGCGTCGAGCAGCGGGAAGGCGCGCCGCCCTTCGTCTTCTACGAAGGCCCGCCGACGGCGAACGGCCTGCCCGGCATCCACCATGTGCTGGCGCGGGCGATGAAGGACCTGTTCCCTCGCTACAAGACCATGAAAGGCTTCCTGGTCGAGCGCAAGGGAGGGTGGGACACGCACGGCCTCGCGGTCGAGATCGAGGTCGAAAAGAAGTTGAAGCTGAGCGGCAAGCCCGACATCGAGAAGTTCGGGATCGAGGAATTCAACAGACTCTGCCGGCAGAGCGTCTTCGAGTACATCGACGAGTGGGCCCAGTTCACCGAGCGGATGGGCTTCTGGGTGGACATGGAGCATGCCTACCGCACCTACGACTCGACCTACATCGAATCGGTCTGGTGGATCCTCAAGCAACTGTGGGACAGGCAGCTCCTGTATCAGGGCTTCAAGGTGGTGCCCTATTGCCCGCGCGACATGACGCCCCTGTCCAGCCACGAGCTGGCGCAGGGATACCGGGACAACATCGAGGACCCCTCCGTCTATGTCAAGTTCGAGCTCGAGGACGAGCCGAAGACGTACTTCCTTGCCTGGACGACCACACCGTGGACGCTCCCCGGCAACGTGGCGCTGGCGGTCGGACTCGACATTCCCTACGTCCGGGTACGCCAGGGCGACGAGCGCTACATCCTCGCCCGGGCGCGGCTCAGCGTCCTGCAGGGTGAGTATGAGGTCGAGGCGGACGTCGATCCGAAAACGCTGCTCGGCCGGCGCTACCAGCCGCTCTACCGCTACCTCATCCCGGACAAACCGGCGTTCTTCGTGGTCGATGCCGACTTCGTGTCGGTGGAAGACGGGACCGGCATCGTCCACACCGCGGCCGCCTACGGGGTCGACGATCTCGACCTCTGCCTGAAAAAGGGCATCCCTGTGCGTCATGTCGTCGACCTCAACGGGCGGTTCATGAAGGAGGTCGAGCCCTTCGCCGGCATCTTCGTCAAGAAAGCCGACCCTCTGATCATCGACGATCTCGGCAAGCGTGGCCTGCTCTACAGGGCCGAGACCATCCGGCACACGTACCCGTTCTGCTGGCGCTGCGGCACGCCCCTGCTCTACTACGCGCTGACCTCCTGGTTCGCGCGGACCACTGCCGTGAAGGCGAATCTCCTGCGCAACAACGAGGCGATCAACTGGGTCCCGCCCTACATCAAGACGGGGCGGATGGGGAACTGGCTCGAGACCCTGGTCGACTGGTCGCTGTCACGCTGGCGATACTGGGGGACGCCGCTGCCGATCTGGATCTGCGAGACCTGCCAGGCCCAGCGCTGCGTGGGCTCGGTCGAGGAGCTCGGGCTGACCCTGGACGCCGATCTCCATCGCCCGTACATCGACCGGGTCACCCTGCCCTGTGCGTGTGGGGGCCAGATGCGGCGCGTGACCGACGTCATCGACGTCTGGTTCGATTCGGGATCCATGCCGGTGGCGCAGTTCCACTACCCCTTCGAGAACCGGGAAGTCTTCCAGGCGCGGTTCCCGGCCGACTTCATCAGCGAGGCAGTCGATCAGACGCGGGGCTGGTTCTTCAGCCTCCTGGCGATCTCGACCATGCTGTTCGACCAGCCCGCCTACAAGAACGTCGTCACCTACCACCACGTCCTCGATAAGCACGGCAAAGAGATGCACAAGTCGCTGGGCAACACGGTGGACCCGATGGGCATCATGGCGCAGTACGGGGCGGATGCGACGCGCTGGTACTTCTACTCGTCGGTGACCGTCGGCAACGAGTATCGATTCGATCCGGAGAGCGTGCGCGACATCGTCCGCGGGTTCCTGCTGACGCTGTGGAACGTGTACGCGTTCTTCGCCAACTACGCGCGGCTGGAGGGCTTCGATCCGGACAAGCCCGCGATCCCCGTCCGAGAACGTCCGACGCTCGACCGCTGGCTGCTCAGCGAGCTCAGCCAGATGGTCGCCGACGTGGAGCGTGCCCTCGAGGCCTACGATCCGTACGCCGCCTCGCGCCGGATCGAAGGATTCGTCGTCGAGGACCTTTCGAAGTGGTACGTGCGGCGGTCGCGACGCCGCTTCTGGAAGTCGACCTCCGATCGGGACTCGCTGGCCGGCTACCAGACGCTCTACCAGGCGATTCTCACGGTGGTGAGCGTGCTCGCGCCCTTCGCGCCCTTCGTCACCGAAGCCATCTATCGCAACCTCAATGCGGGGCGGCCAGGCCAGCCGGAGAGCGTGCACCTGGGCGACTGGCCGGCCCGCGACGCCGCCGCCGTGGACCCCCACCTCCAGGCGGAGATGAAGCGGCTGCGCCGCCTGACCGAGACGGCGCTGGCGGCCCGCAATGCGGCCGCGATCAAGATCCGCCAGCCGCTCAATGCCATGACCGTGGCCGACCGGCCGCTGGACCGTGAGCTGGAGAGCATCCTGCTCGAGGAGCTCAACGTGAAACAGGTGCGGTACGAGGGCGAGGGCGGCGGGGTGGTGCTTGACACCGTGGTCACGCCGGAGCTTCGCCTCGAGGGGCTCGCCCGCGACCTCGTGCGCGGCATCCAGGAGCTGCGCAAGCAGTCCGGCTTCGCCGTCGAGGACCGGATCGCGATCGCCTACGACGGTGACGGGCTGATGGCCCAGGCGCTGGAGCGCTGGCGCGACTATATTGCCGCCGAGACGCTGGCCGTCGAGGTGACGCGCGGGGCTGGGGTTGCGGGAGGTTTCGAGAAGACCTTCAGCGCCGACGGCGAGTCGCTGCGGATCAGCATCCGGAAGGCCGCGGCCCGCTGAAGCTTCTTCCTCGCTACGCCGGCCTCACGCTGGTCGCGGCCCTGGTGATCGCCGCCGATCAGGCCACGGAGATCTTCGTCGAGCGCAGGTTCGGCGTCGGTTACGGTCCGCGCCAGGTGATCGACCATGTGCTCTTCCTCACCGTGATCCGCAATCGCGGCGCGGCCTTCGGGCTCTTCCAGAGCTTCACGCTTGGCCTGCTGATCGTGTCGGCCATCGTGGTCCTCGGCATCGTGCTGTACTACGCGCGGGTCCCGCGCGGGGACTGGCCGGCGCTGCTCGGCTTCGCCCTGATCGTGGGCGGTGCGATCGGCAACGCCTACGACCGGGGGGTGAAAGGCTCCGTGATCGATTTCATCCAGATCCCGCACTGGCCGGTCTTCAACGTGGCCGATTCCGCCATCAGCGTCGGGGTCGTGCTCCTCCTCATCGGAGCCTTCTGGCGCCGCCGCCCGAGCCCATGACATGGCGCCCCAGCACCGCGTGAGGGGGCCGGCGGGAAGGCTCGACCAGTACCTCGCGGGCCTCGACACGTCGCTGAGCCGCAGCCAGGTTCACCGGTTGATCCTGCAGGGACACGTCCTCGTGAACGGCGCACCGGCGCGACCCGGGACCCGCCTGCGCGACGGGGACCAGCTCGAGTGGGAGGTGCCGCCCTCGCCGCCGAGCGTGCTCCGCCCGCAGCCGATGGATCTGCCGGTCGTCTATGAAGACGAGGACCTGCTCGTCCTCGACAAGCCGGCCGGGCTCGTCGTCCACCCCGGCCCCGGCCACCAGGAGGGCACGCTCGTGCACGGCCTGCTGGCCCGCGGGCCCGGGTGGTCGTCGATCGGCGGGGCAGAGCGCCCCGGCATCGTGCACCGGCTGGACCGCGACACGTCCGGCCTCATGGTCGTGGCCCGCAACGACCGGGCGCACCGGGCGTTGAGCGCCCAGTTGCAGGACCGGACCATGCACCGGCGCTATCGCGCGATCGTCGTCGGCGAGGTCCCCGACGCGGCCGCCCGGATCGAGGCGCCGATCGGCCGCGACCCGCGCCACCGCCAGCGGATGGCGGTGCTGGCCGCGGGCCGGGAGGCGGTCAGCGAGTTCCACCGGATCGAGATCGCGAGCCGGCACACGCTGCTCGACGTCACGCTGCAGACCGGCCGCACCCACCAGGTCCGCGTGCACCTCGCCTACATCGGGCATCCGGTGCTGGGCGATCCCGTCTACGGCCGGCGCTCCCCTTTGATCGGGCGTCCCGCCCTGCATGCCGCCGGACTTCAGCTTCGGCATCCGACATCCGGTGCGATGCTCGCCTGGACGAGCCGGCCGCCCGACGACTTCCGACAGGCGTGGTCCGCGCTGGGCGGCTCTACAATGCCATGAACATGTCCGGCGCAGGAGGCGCTCGGTGACCCAGGGGCTGCTGATCGTGATCTCGGGGCCCAGCGGCGTCGGCAAGGACACGGTCCTGCGGCGGCTCTTCCAGCTGGCTCCGCACCTGAAGTATTCCGTGTCCTACACCACGCGCCCGCCACGGCCCACAGAGGTCGATGGCCAGAGCTATACCTTCGTCAGCGAGCCGGAGTTCCTCGCCCTGATCGAACAGCGCGAGTTCCTCGAATGGGCGAAGGTCTACGACCACTATTACGGCACCTCCCGCCGTCGGGTCGAGGAGGCGCTGCAGCACGGCGAGGACATCATCCTGAAGATCGACGTCCAGGGAGCTGGCTTCGTCCGGCGGCGCAGACCGGATTCCCTGTTCATCTTCATCACGCCCCCGTCGACCGAGGAGCTGCTCAATCGTCTGACCGGACGCAACACGGAATCGCCGGAAGCGCTGGAGCTCCGGCAGCGTGAGGCGCTGGTCGAGCTGGGACTGGCCAAGGAATACGAGCACGTGGTCTGCAATCGGAACGTCGACGAGTGCGCGCAGGAGATCGTCGAGCTGATCGCAGCCGAGCACGCGCGGCGCGCCGCACCCCGATGACCGGGCCCTCCCTGCGATCCCGCCGCGTCGCGCTCGCCGTCTGCGGCGGGATCGCCGCCTACAAGGCGGTCGAGGTCCTCCGCCTGCTGCAGGACGCCGGGGCCGAGGTCCGTGTGCTGATGACCCCGGAGGCGCGCCAGTTCGTCGGCCCGCTCACCTTCGAGGCCCTCTCCGGCCACCCCGTCTTGAGCGACTGGCTCGAGCCCGGCCCCGGCGGCGAAGCCCACATCCAGCTCTCGGAATGGGCCGAGGTCCTGGTGATCGCGCCGGCGACGGCGAACACGATCGCCAAGCTGGCCCTGGGACGCGCCGACGACCTGGTCTCGGGGACCGCGCTCGCCACCCGTGCCCCGCTCCTCCTGGCGCCGGCGATGAACGACCTGATGCTGAGCCACCCGCAGACGGAGGAGCACATCGCCACGCTCAGCGCCCGGGGCGCCACCGTGGTGGCGCCGTCGACCGGCCGTCTCGCCTCGGGGAAGATCGGCGCGGGGAGGCTGGCAGCGCCGGAGCGGATCGTGGCCGCCGTCGAGGCGGCCCTGCTCGGGCGCCGGACCCTCGGCGGTGTGCGGGTCGTGGTCAGCGCCGGAGGCACCCGGGAGGCGATCGATCCCGTGCGCTACCTGAGCAACTTCTCGAGCGGCAAGATGGGACAGGCGTTGGCCCGGGTGGCGCAGGCCCGCGGGGCCGAGGTCACGCTGGTGACCACCGTGCCCGCGCAGCTGGAAGGCATCACGGAAGTCCCGGTTTCCACCGCGGAGGAGATGCTGGCGGCCATGCAGCGGGCGGCCCAGGGCGCCGACACCATCGTGATGGCCGCCGCCGTCGCCGACTATCGCCCGGGGCAGGTCGCGCGGGACAAGATCAAGCGGCGGGACGCCCCGCTCGAGTTGACGCTCGTCCCCAACGTCGACATCCTCGACGCGCTCGCGACAGCGCCCGGCGTGCTCCGGGTCGGCTTCGCGGCCGAGACCGACTCACTGATCGAGCGCGCCCGCGACAAGCTCACCGCCAAGCGCCTGGACCTGATCGTGGCCAATCCGATCGGGGTCGACGGCCAGGGGCTGGGCAGCGACTACAACGCCGCGACCATCCTGAGCCTCGCCGGGGTGGTCGCCGAGATCCCGCGGCAGACGAAGTGGCAGGTCGCCAACCAGATCTGGGATGCCATCGAAGCTGCGCGAGCCTCCCGTCGCTGAGCCTGGCGCGCCGGCGCGCCGCATCGCCCAGGTCGTGGTCGATGCGCGGGTGGGGAGCAGCACCGGGCTGTTCGACTACCTCGTTCCGCCTCCGCTGGAGGGCAGCGTCGAGGTCGGTCAGCGCGTCCGGGTGCCGTTCGGCAAGCGGATGGTGTCCGGGTTCGTCTACGCGCTGACGGACGCCCCGGCCGTCGTTGATCCGCGGCCGATCGACGCGCTCATCGATGCCGAGCCGCTGCTGCCACCCAGCGTGCTGCGGCTGGCGGCCTTCGTGTCGGAGCATTACGTCGCGCCGCTCGACGAGGTGATCCGCGCGATCGTGCCGCCGCGCGTGCGCGCGGTCGGGGTCCGGCCGCCGAAGGCACGCCGGCGGCGCAGTCGCATCCTGACCGCGGCCGTCGGGGCGGCCCCGGTCCCCCCGCCGGCGCTGGAGCCGGCTCAGCAGGCGGCCGTCGAGCGCATCCGCATCGCGATGGCCCGCCAGGAGGCGGAAACGTTCCTGCTCCACGGCGTGACGGGCAGCGGCAAGACCGAGGTCTACCTGGCGGTGCTCGACGCCGTCATCCGGCTCGGCGGTCAGGGGCTCGTGCTGGTCCCGGAAATCGCGCTGACCCCGCAGGCGGTGGCCCGCTTCGCGGCGCGTTTCCCCGGCCGGCTGGCCGTCCTGCACAGCAGCCTCACGGAGGCCGAGCGTGCCGCCGAATGGTGGCGCATCCGCCGCGGCGAAGCCGACATCGTCATCGGACCTCGCTCGGCGGTGTTCGCGCCGCTGCCCCGTCTTCGCCTGATCGCGATCGACGAGGAAGAAGCCTCCGCCTTCAAGCAGGACCGCATGCCTCGCTACCATGCGCCCACCGTCGCGCGAGAGCTGGCGCGCGATGCGCATGCCGTGCTGGTCCTGGGGAGTGCGACGCCGAGCGTGGTCGCCTACGCGCGGGCGCTCGCCGGCGAGGACCGGCTGCTCGAGCTGCCCCATCGGGCCCAGGGCCGCGCCTTGCCGCCGGTGGAGATCGTCGACATGCGTGCCGAGATCCAGGCGGCCCGCTACAGTCCGCTCAGTCAGCCGCTGCAGCAGGCACTCCGCGGCACGCTGGAGGCCGGCGGCCAGAGCATCCTCTTCCTGAACCGTCGCGGGCTGGCGACCTTCGTCCTCTGCCGGGATTGCGGCAGCGTTCGCCAGTGCCCGCACTGCAGCGTGGCGCTCGTGCACCATGGCGACCTCAGGCAGCTGCAATGCCACTATTGCGGCACCACCGAGCCGGTACCGGTGCGCTGTCCCGCCTGCGGCAGCCGGTACATCAAGTCGTTCGGGATCGGCACGGAGCGCGTCGAGCAGGAGGTCATGACCTTGCTGCCGGGCGCGCGCGTGCTCCGCCTGGACCGGGACGCCGTGCGCGGCCGCGACGCGGCCGACCAGATCTTCGAGCAGATGCTGCATGGCGAGGCCGACATCCTGGTGGGCACCCAGCTGGTCGCCAAGGGACTGGATCTTCCCGGCGTCATGACCGTCGGCGTGGTCAACGCCGACACGAGCCTCCATTTCCCCGACTATCGGGCGGCCGAGCGGACCTTCAGCCTGCTGACCCAGGTCGCCGGCCGGGCCGGGCGCGGAACCCGCCCGGCAGCGGTCTACCTGCAGACCTACACGCCCGATCATCCGGCCGTCCGGCATGCCCGCTATCACGACTATCGCGGCTTCTTCCGGGAGGAGCTGGAGCTGCGCCGGACGTTCCGGTTTCCGCCGTTTCGCGAGCTGATCGTGGCGACCCACGCGCATCGGGACGAGGCGCGCGCCCAGAGCGAGGCACGCGCCTACATCGCCGAGCTGACCGCGATGATCCAGCTGCGCCAGCTCGACGACATCGAGGTGCTCGGGCCGTCGAACGCATTCCTCTACCGCCTGAAGGATGAGTTTCGGGTCGAGGTCACGATCCGGGGCACGCGGCTTGACCGCATCGCCGATCGGCTGCCCCGTGCCCGGGGCTGGGCCGTGGATGTCGACCCAATGTAGGAGAATGGAGGCATGGCGGTTCTCCCGATCCTGACCCAGGAGGCGCCCATCCTTCGCCAGAAGGCGAAGCGGGTGCCTCGTGTGGACGACAGTATTCGCAAGCTGATCGATGACATGGTGGACACGATGGTGGCCGCGCCCGGGGTCGGGCTGGCCGCGCCCCAGGTCGGGGTCGCCCTCCGGGTGATCGTGATCAAGACGGACCAGAACCTGCACGCGCTGGTCAATCCGGAGATGGTGAAAGCAGAAGGCGAGCAGATCGGCATGGAGGGCTGCCTGTCCGTGCCCGGCTACGTGGGCGAGGTCAGGCGGGCGATGCGCGTCGTCGCACGCGGACTGAACCGCATGGGGAAGCCGGTGCGCATCAAGGGCGACGGCCTCCTGGCGCGGGCCATTCAGCACGAGATCGATCACCTCGACGGCATCCTGTTCACCGACCGGCTGACCAGCCTTGCCACCCTGCGCAAGGTCGAGGCGCTGGAGGAAGAGGAAGAGGCGGAGCTGGTCGGAGCCTGAGCTCCGTGAGGCTGGTCTTCGCCGGCACGGGCGCCTTCGCCGTCCCGGCCCTGCGCACGCTCGTCGAGGCCGGTCATGCGGTGACGCTCGTGGTCACGCAGCCCGACCGTCCGGCTGGGCGTGGCCTGCGCCTGCGCCCAAGTCCGGTCAAGCTGGCCGCCCTCGATCTCGGGCTCCCGGTCTTCCAGCCGGAGCGGGTGCGCGAGGAGGACGCCGTCCAGCGGCTCCGCGATGAGCGTCCCACGGCGGTCGTGGTCGCCGCCTACGGCCAGATCCTGCCTGCGTCCCTGCTCGAGCTCGCGCCGCTGAAGTCGATCAACGTGCACGCCTCGCTCCTGCCGCGGCATCGCGGTCCGGCTCCGATCGCCTGGGCGATCCTGCTCGGCGATCGGGAGACGGGGGTGACCATCATGCAGATGGACGAGGGGGTCGACACCGGGCCAACCTACGCGCAGGAGCGGGTTCCGATCGGCCCGCGCGAGACGGTGTCCTCGCTGGAGGCTCGCCTGGCTGCGAGCGGCGCCGGGCTGCTGCGCCGGACGCTGCCCGAGATCGAGTCCGGTCGCCTGCGTCCTGTGCCCCAACCGGGCGCCGGCGCCACGCGGGCCCGCCGCCTCACCGCCGAAGACGGGCGGCTGACGCCGGCCATGCCCGCGGACGAGATCGACCGCCGGGTACGGGCGCTGACGCCCAACCCCGGCTGCTGGATCCGGCTGCCGCAGGGCGAGGTCAAGGTGCTTGCTGGCCATCCGGCTGCCGACGGCACCTCGCGGTCGGATCCCCTGATCGAGACCCCGGCCGGCGCCTATGTCATCGAGGAGCTGCAGGTCCCGGGCGGGCGCCCGATGTCCGCGGCCGCCTGGCTGCGAGGCCGGCGATGAGTCCGAGGCGAGAAGGCGAGGGCGTGATCGCCACCAATCGCGCCGCGTACCATAACTACTTCATTCTGGAGACGATCGAGGCCGGCATGGCGCTGCGCGGCACCGAGATCAAGTCGCTTCGCGACGGTGGAGCCAATCTGCGCGAGGGCTTCGTCCGGATCAGCGACGGCGAGGCCTTCCTGGTCAACGTCCACATCAGCCCCTATGAGCAGGGGACGGCCTTCAATCACGACCCGCGACGCGAGCGCAAGCTGCTCCTGCACCGGGCGGAGATCATCGCGCTCGGGACGACCGTCAAGCAGAAGGGGCTGACCCTGATCCCGCTCCGCATGTACTGGAAGGGCAATCGGGCCAAGCTCGAAATCGGCCTCGGCAAGGGCAAGCGGCAGCACGACAAGCGGGAGGCGATCAGCGCCCGCGACGCCCGTCGCGAGATGGACCGCGCGCGCAAGACCCGCGTGTAGCGGGAGTGTGAGCCGGGTAAGATACGAGTGACTCCGACCGACTGGCGGGGGCGCCAGGTCTCGACGGGGTGGTGGTCTGCAAGACGGCGAGCCGTGTCGCCGAGCACGTAAAAGCGGCAAGGCTATAAACGCCAACAATCGCGAACTGGCCCTCGCTGCGTAAGTAGCGAAGCCACCCGGGGATTCGTCCCCGGCGCCGATCCGCTCCCGGTCAGCAGGAGCGGAACCCGGCGGAAAACTAGCTGACTCGCTCCCGGCGGGCGTCGCGGCCGCCGGGGGGACTTCCCACCGCGACTGGTCTTGAGGGATCCGGTCCCACGGGAGCCCGAAAGGCGAGATCCAAAACCGGGACTACGCTCGTAGAGATCTTGCGGGACGCTACTTCGGACGCGAGTTCGATTCTCGCCGCCTCCACCAGTCGGCCGCGATCCGGGCCGAGAGGCCAGTCGCGCTGTCGCGCGACAGCCGCCCCAGGCGCCGCGGCGCGCATGACTCGAGCTAGCCGCTCGGCTGGGCGAAGACGAACGAGTGCACGAACGCATCGAACTCGGCCTGGTAGGCGTCCCCGGGCGCCTTCTCCAGCGCGTAGGTGTTCGCGTCGTGCTGCAGGATGACGATCAGCTCGCCCATGGCCGGCCCGTCCTGGGTCACGCTGATCCGGTCGGCCACCTGCCCGGCGACCGTCTCGGACGTGACCTGGTTGCCCTGGGTCAGGCTGGCCTCCAGCGCCTCCTTGGCGCCGGCGACCACCCGAACGTCGAGCGGCGGCTCGAACCCGGCCTGGTTGGGGACGTGCAGGGGAAGCTGTGGCCCGAAGGCCACCACGCTCAGCGCGCCGCCGCCGCCCGGCTCGGCCGTGTAGTCGCGCATCACCCACCCCGCCGGATAGCAGACGCGATAGCCGAGGGTCGCGTGCTGGTATCCCTGGGCACCGGGACAGGCGGAGCTCGGCACCGCCGCCGCGGCATGCAGCGGGGCCGGCGTGGCGTCGGCCGACGAAAGGTCGCAGGCGGAGAGGGTGACGGAGACGGCGAGAAGGCCCAGTGCCCCCAGCCGCGCGATCACCGGGACAGCCTACCGGAAACGTGCCGCCCGCGCCCGCGGCTTCAGCCGCGAAGGACGGTGCCCGCCAGCCACCACACGGCGGCGCCCCCCAGCAGCGCCGGCAGGAGGCCGCCCAATCGCGTGACCCAGGCCGTCACGTAGCAGGGCACGATCAGCAGGAGCGCGCCGGGATGCGACCGTGAGACCGCCACCCGGGCCTGCTCGCCGAGCGGTCCGGCCTCCTCGTAGATGGGCAGGGCGTGGGCGCCGAAGGCGAGGCCGAGCCAGATCTCGACCGCGGTCAGCCAGGTGGTCGGGAGGTGGAGGATCGCGCGCGGGGCGAGTGCCGGGGCCAGGCACAGGACGCCGAGGAACACCAGGACGAGCGTGGGAACGAACGCGATCGTCACCGCCAGCCCGAACTGCGCCGGCGCCTCGTAGACCGTGTACGCCGCGGGATCGTCCAGCCGGAAGAAGACGGCCTCCTCGATCGCGAGTCCGGCGCGGTGGATGATCAGGACCTGGAGCGCGGAGCGCAGGACGACCGCCGGGAGTCCGACCACGTGGATCCCGCGCGCCAGCCAGGACGCCGCCGCCGGGACGAGGCGCGTGCGGGCCGTGGCGCGGGCGAGTTCCAGGGTGTAGGGGCCGCCGCGGGTGATTGCCGCCTGAACCAGGGTGCCGGCCTGGTTGGCCCCCAGCCGGGCGGCGATGCGCAGCTTGACGGCTCCGGTCTGGATCACCGGGGTCGCCTGGGCACGCCAGCGCGCCCAGGGCAGGCCACGGACCCGGGTCCAGACCTGCTCGTACAGGGATGGGCCCGGGGGGGTCAGGGGCTGCCGCCATCCGGGCGCCGGCGGCTGCCCAGGCGCCGGCCGCGGCGCCTCGCTGGATCCTGGCAGGTCGAGCGGCAGGTCCTCCTGGATGGGGTCGAGGGCGCCGCTCATTGCGGCCCTCCTCGGGGCAGGGTGACCGCTCGGATCCGGGCGAACAGGCCTTCCGTGTCGGCGGCCGAGTCCAGGGTCACGTGGGGCTCGAAATAGCGCGCCGTTGCCCAGGCGGACAACCCGGCGCGCTTGTCGCCGTCGAGCAGGTAGCAGTACGCCTGGTACGCCCACGCCTTGGACGAGTCGGGCACGGCGCCCACCGCCTGTTCCATCTGCGAGGCGCATCCGGCATAGTCGCGCGCGCTGAGGAGGTCTTTGCCGGCGCGGTAATGGGACAGCCCGCTGACGGCGCCCGGCAGGCCGGCCGCCGCGAGCACGATGAGGGCGAGCGTGCCGCCCACCACCATCAGGACCCATCCGGGGAAGGCGGGGAGTCCTGAACGGGCCCGGCGCAGCGGCTCGAGCGCGGCCTCGTAGCGGACCAGCCGGTCGTTCAGCTCGAGGTCCGACACCTCGGGCAGGGACGGCTGGGCCACGCGCCGGGCGTCCTTGAGGAGGACGACCGCGGCGCCGATGTCGCCCGCGCTGAAGCGCAGATCGGCCTTGAAGACGAGGGCGTCGCGCGCCCCGGGATCCTGGCGCAGGGCGCGGTCCAGGAAGTCTTCGGCCAGCGCCGTCTCGCGCCGCCAGTAATGGATCATGCCGAGCCCCTGGAGCGCGGTCGCGTTTTGCGGGTCGCGGCTCAGCACAGCCTGGTATTCCTTCATCGCGCCCGGGAAGTCCGAGGTGCGCAGCCGCGCCAGGCCGAGCAGGTTACGGGCATCGACGAAGGTCGGATGCGCCTGGACCAGGTTGGCGAGCAGCGCCACCGCCGGCTGCGGATCCTGAGCCCCGACGAAGGCAAAGGCCAGGTAGTAGGCGGCGTAGGCGTCGTCCGGGTTGAGGCGGACCTCCGCAGCCAGCAGGGGCAGCGCTTCATCGAATTTGTGCCGGCGGATCAGCGCCAGCCCGTCATTGATGGACACGTGGACCCCTAACGGAGCAAGTAACGAGCGTGTCGCTGGGGCCTTGCGCGCGCCGACCGCGAGGTGAGCCGCCGGCCCCGACCTCTCGCCGTCGACCCGGGGTCAGGCCGCTTTCGGGTCCGAGAGCCAGCGCTCGGCGATATAGGCGAGCACCGCGCGATCGAAATCCAGTCCTCGGAGCGCGGCGGTCGCCGGCCAGGTCGCCCGGACTTCTTCCTCCAGGCGCCGGTAGGCGTCGAGATCGAGGCCCTGGGCGAAATCCCAGGCCCGGGCGGCCAGCTCGGCGTTCAGGGGTTTCATGAGGCTCACCCTCTATAACGTGGCAGGGGGGCAAGAGGATTCCCCTTCCCGTTGTGTCACGCTACGCGCAGATTCAGCCGCGGACGCGGCCCGTCGGGCGCCTGCCGGTCGAAGCCGTCAGGGGCGGGTGGTCGACAGGTCGCGGATTGGCTCGAGGGATGCCAGGTCGTCCATGGAGGACAGGTCGCCGGGCGGCTGGCCGATGAACACGTTGCGGATGACGCGGCGCAGGATCTTGCCGTTGCGCGTCTTGGGCAGCCGGGGGATCACGTGCACGGCCCTCGGGCGAAACGGTTTGCCGAGCGCGCGCTCGATGCTCGACGAGACGGCGCCGGGGATCGTCTTCGGATCGGCTCCGGGCTTGGGCACGGCGAAGATGACCACGGCCTGACCCTTGAGCTGGTCGGGCACCCCGACCGCCGCAGCCTCGGTGATCGGCGTGCCGTCCAGCGCCGCAGCCTCGAGCTCCGCCGGACCGACGCGCTTCCCGGCCACCTTGATCGTGTCATCCGATCGCCCGAGGATGAACCACTGGCCATCCTCGTCGATCATCGCCCAGTCGCCATGGACCCACACCCCCGGCCAGCGTGACCAGTAGGTCTCCAGGTACCGCTGCGGATCCTTCCAGAATCCGAGGGTCATGCCGAGATACGGCTGCCGCACGACCAGCTCGCCGACCTCGCCGGTGACCGGCTCCCCGCGATCGTTGAACACGGCGGCGTCGACGCCGGGAATCGGCCCGGCGAAGCTGCCCGGGCGGATCGGGGTGAGGAAGTTGCCCGAGACCAGGCCGCCGCCGCATTCGGTCCCGCCCGAGTAGTTCATGATCGGGATGGTGCGCCGGCCGATGCGATCGAAGAGCCACTCCCAGGCTTCCGGCGTCCAGGGCTCGCCGGTCGAGGCGAGGACGCGGAGGGCCGGCATCGGATTCGCCCGCGCCAACCCGTCGCCATGGGGCATCAGGACGCGCACCAGGGTGGGGGAGAGGCCGAGGTGGGTCACGCCATGGCGTGCCGCCACCGCCCAGACGCGCCCCGGGTCCGGATAGTCGGGCGCGCCGTCGTAGAGCACGCCCGTCGCGCCCAGCATCAGGCTGCCGAAGATGAGCAGTGGCCCCATCACCCATCCGATGTCGGTCACCCACATCACGCGGTCGCCGGCCCGGACGTCCATGCCCAAAGCCCAGTCCTGCGCGGCCTTGATCGGTAATCCCGCGTGCCCGTGCATGGTGCCCTTGGGGCGCCCCGTGGTGCCGGACGTATAGAGGAGGAGCAGCGGCTCGTCCGGCGTCATCGCCGCCGTCTCGACCGGCTCTGTGTCGGCGATGAGCTCGTCCCAGAACACATCCCGAGGGGCGGTCATCGAGGGCGCCCGGCCGTGCTCTCCGCGTACGACCACGACGCGTTCGATCGAGGGCAGGTCGGCGACGGCCGCGTCCGCGGTCGGCTTCATCGGGACGGACCGTCCCCGGCGATTCGCCTCGACCGCGGTGATCAGGACGCGGGCGCCGGCATCCTGGAGCCGCTGCCGAATGGCTTCGGCGCCGAAACCCGAGAACAACGGGACGACGATCGCGCCGAGCTTGGCGCAGGCGAGCACGGCGACGGCGGTTTCCACGCAAAGCGGCAGGTAGAGACCGACCGCAACGCCGCGCGAGACCCCCGCGGCCAGCAGGCCCGCGGCCGCCCGCTCGACCTCGCGCTCTAGCTCGTCGTAGGTCAGCTCGCGGCGCGTTCCATCCTCGGTTTCGGCGGAGATCGCGACCCGATCGGGGGTCGCGCGGGCGTGGCGGTGGACGGCCGAGTCGTAGGCGTTGAGCGTCGAGCCGGGGAACCAGCGGGTGAACGGCGCGCCCTGCGAGGCGTCCATCACCTGGGTGTAGGGCGTGCGAAAGACGATCCCGAGCTCTCGGACGAGCGCCTCCCAGAACCACGCGGGCCGCTCCGCTGCCTGGCGGCAGAGGTCCTGGTAGTCGCGGCAGCCGAGCTCGTTGAGGAAACGATAGAGGCGGCTCGCCTCGCGCTGTGACCGGGTCGGTTGCCAGGCGGGCGGGTTTGCCGTCACGACGGCCCTCCGGTCCAGAACCCCTGCGGATCCGCGCGCCGGATGTAGGCGAGCTCCGATGGGGTCGGCGGCTTGGTGGTCCGGGGCGAGGCCTCCGCCTCGATGGGGAATCCCGTTGCCGCGCGCACCTCGTCCAGGCCGACCCCCGGGTGCAGGCTTTCGACCCGAAACCGCCCGCCGCGCAGATCGAAGACCCCCAGCGTCGTGATCAGGGTGGCGGGACCGCCCCGCCGGCGCCCGGGCCAGTGCCCGGGCGAGGTGACGTAGGAGACGTGCGGCCGGAACCGGCGCGGCTCGTGCTCCATGATCAGCACGGTCCGTCGCGCCAGGGATGCGATGTCCTGGCCGCCGCCGCTGCCGGGCAGACGGACCACCCGGCCGTCGGCCTCCGCCCGGGTCGTGTTGAGGTTGCCGAGCGGATCGATCTCGGCGCCACCGATGAAGCCCACGTCGACCCGCCCCTGCTGCAGCAGGCTCATCACGTCGAGCAGCCCGAGACAGGCGATCGCCCCGGCGATGTTCGGGGGATCTCCCATCGTATAGATGAAGTCCTCGGCGGGACGGTCCCGGATCACCCCGTTTTCGAAGAGGCCGACCGCATGCGGCGCATGGGTCGCCTTGGCCAGGCCGAACCCGAGCAGCGGCAGGCGCATGCCGACGAAGACGACCTCGCCGTCCCGGATCTCGCGGCCGGCGGCCACCACCATCAGCTCCCGTCTCGTGCCGGTCGCGACCGTCATGGGGCGAAGTTCGCCGCGGCCGCCAGCCGGCGCTCCTCGACCCGCAGCCGGCTCAAGCGGTCGGGACCGAGTTTCGCCAGCGCCGCGGTCAGGCTGGGAACGCCGAGCACCCATTCCTGGAGCCAGGCCTGGAATCCTTCCACGGTTCTCGATTGCCGGTGATAGCTGAGAAAGGGTTCGAAGTCCCGCCGCCAGTAGCCCTGGCAGGACGACGGCAGGGCACCGCCCGGGGCCTCGACCACCGCATCGACCAGGAAGCCCGGGATCACCGTGCGGTTCGGATCGCTGCGGATCACCGCCTCGTCGACGATCTCCTCACAGGTGATGATCGTCCGCTTCGCGGCGTAGGCGCCTTCGACGGTGAGGCCGAGATTCCCCCACAGGTGCGCGTTTCCCTGCGGGTCGGCGCGCTGCGCGTGGACGATCGTGACGTCGGGTGTCAGCGCGCCCACGGCGAGCAAGGGCGGGCCGCCGAACGGGTCGTCGACCGGCCGGATCCGCGGATGGTCCCGCACGATGTCGCTGCCGAGCCCGGTCAGGGTCGGGAGGAAGGGGAGACCCATCGCCGCCGCCTTGAGCGCGAGCCCGACCGTGAAGTTGCTGTGGTCTTCGACCTCGAGAGCCCGCGGGATGCCTTGCTCGACGCCCCGACGAAAACCGTAGCCCGAGCCGCCGGCGACGTTGCCGACCCAGGCCGCGATCACCCGGCGCGCGGACCCGGCGCCGATCAGCTGGTCGAACGCCATGTCGGAGATGGGACCGATCAGGGTCAAGTCCCGACGTCCCTGGCGGATGATCTCGTGGACCGCCCCGAAGGGAATGCCCGACTCGAGCGCGAGCCCGAGCGCGATCGAGTCGCCATCGTGCACCAGGTCGGCGATCGCCTCGCGCATCAACCGTCGCTTGTCACCCATGCTGGCCATGCGCGCCCCCCATGGTAGCGAAGGGCCGGGCCGGGCTCGGGTGATCCGCGCAGTGTGTAGGCTGAATCCATGCGCTCCTGTCCGCGGTGCCGGACGGCGCTGACGGCGGACACGCCGTTCTGTCCTCAATGCGGCGCGCAGCTGCGCGTGCCCACGGTCGACGGGGAGGTCCTTGACGCCCCGCGAGCCGCCCAAGGTCGCCGCGCGGTCAATCCGTGGATTGCCGCCGGACTGTCGATCATTCCTGGACTCGGCCATCTGTATGCGGGCACGCCGCTGCGCGGTCTCGCGTTTCTGGTCGGGGTGCTGGGTCCGGAGGTGATCGGCACCGAGCTCGATCTGACCGTGATCGGCGACGTGATCGGCGTGCCGCTCAACCTGGGCGGGATCGCGCTCTGGGCGTTCTGCGCGCTTGATGCCTATCGGACCGCGCACCGCCGCAATGCGGCCTCCCCCTGAGGCCTGCAAGGATTCTCGCAAGACTCAGCCCGTATCGTCGGCAGCGTGGCACGGGAGCGGAGGGTCCTTCTCGTCGAGGACGACGCGGCGACGGCGGAGTTCTATGTCGAGCAACTGCGACACGACGGAGTCCCGATCGAGCACGTGTGCACCGGCAGCGCGGCCGAACAATTCATGCGCGTCCGCCGGCCGGTGCTGGTCCTGATGGACCTGACCCTGCCCGACGTCGACGGGAGGGACCTGGCCGAGCGCTGGGCCGAGGACCCCATGCTGGGGCACATCCCGGTCTGGATCGTGAGCAACGCCGACGCCCAGGACAACCTCTGGTGGCACAACGCGCCGAACGTCCAGCGCTACTTCCTCAAGTCCCGGGTCGCCCTGGGACGGCTTTCCGCCGAGATCCGCGCGACGCTCGGCCTGCCCTACGGTGACCGGCTCCAGAACCGCGAAGCCGCGAGCTGAGCGCCTCGCAGGCCGTCGCGTTTGAGACCTCTGCTAGGGACTCGCCGAGACCTGCGCCCCGTAGCGGCCACCACCGACCGCGGTGCCGACAGACGCGGCCGCCTTCGCCAGGGTGGGCGTTGCCACGAACCAGAGGCCGCCGATTCCCTGCCCCAACACGTCGCTGCTGGCCTTGTCCTTGCTGAACGTGTACAGCGGATGGCCGTTGTAGACGATCTGGTGGCCGTTGGGGCCGTCCAGCGTCGTGAGCGTCCCGAAGACCCCGGCCGGGGCGGCCAGTGCGCCCGCCGGCGCGGTCAGGGGCGGCCAGGCCGCGGCACATCCACCGGTGCAGGCGACCGAGGTCGCGGTGTCCGGCTTGAACCAGTACAGCGTGAGCCCGCTGCGATCGGTCAGCACGACCTGAGCCTGCCCGGCCACGGTTTTCGTCGCGGTCCGCACGATCGTGTTCTGGGCGCTGGGGCTCGCCGCGGTTCCGCTGGCGCTCGAGCCGCAGGCGGCGAGCAGCAGCGCGCCGGCGCCGGCCAGCACGGATCCGGCCAGGTGTCCTCGATGCATGGTGAGACCTCCTTGATGGCGGCAATCGTCGTGGCCGCCGTCAGTCCCTACGCCGCGGGGTTACGCCTCGGCCGGGATCAGGGCGACCTTCTGCCGTGGGACCCGATCGATGAGGACCTCGCAGGGCGCCTCGCGGATGACCTGTTCCGCGACCCGTCCCAGCGGTCCCTCGTTCGGCCGGTAGTGGTAGCTGATGCCCATCACGATCAGGTCGACGCCCTCCTCGCGCGCGATCTCGACGATGCGGTGGGCGGCCTGGCGGGCGGCCGCGACCCGGGTTTGCGGCTCGATCGCGTGCTGCATCGCCAGGAAGGCAGCGGCATCCAGCGCCCGCTGGATCTTCGGATCGCGCTCCGGCAGCACGAGTGGCGACTGGAGCGGAATCTCGTGCACGTAGACGATGATCATCTGGGCCTTGTGACCCTGGTTGAGGCGGGCGGCCAGCTCCACCGCGCGGACCGAGGCGCCGAGGTCGATGATCGGCACCATGACCTTGCGAATCGCCTGGACCGAGCGAACCGTACTGGTGGCCCCGCGGGGCGCCGGTGGCGGGACCCGCAGCATCCAGCCGAGCGTCCCCGCCAGGCCGATGGTGAAGATGACGGCGCAGAGCAGGCCGGCAGCGCTCATCGGCCCCGGGAGGCGGCCTGCAGCCGCCAGGCGCCGAACGCCAGCATCCCGATACCGGCCACGGTGTAGGGGAGCGAGCGAACCTGGAGGACGTCGCGGGCCAGGATGAGAGCGCCGGCCGCGAGCGCGAGCCATCCGACGAGCCGGCTATAGGCGCGGCGGTTCAGGTGCACCACGCCGTGGTCAGCTCGCCTCCTGGAAGAAGCGAGTGACCTTCTCGGCGCCGAGCGTCGTGGGGCAGATCGTTTCCAGGCCGAGCTCCGCGTAGATGCTCTGCCGTTCCGGATCGTAGATCCGGCAGATGACGCGCTTGACGCCGAAGACGTGCTTGGCCAGCTGGGCGGCCATGATGTTCGTGGTGTCGGCGTCGGTGACCGCAATGAAGGCGTCGGCACGGTCGGTCCCGGCGCGCCGGAGGACGTCCTCGTCGACGGCGGACCCGTAGACCATCTCGCCGGCGAAGTCCTCACCCAGGCGGCTGAAGGATCCTTCGTTGAAGTCGACCACCGTGACCTCGTCGCCTTCCGCGCTGAGCCAGCGGGCCAGGCTGGCCCCGACCCGGCCGCAGCCGACGATGATCGTACGCATGGGTGCGGAGCCTATTCTACGCGGGGGTTTCCCGACCTCCCGGGGCCGCCGGCGCCGTTTAGGCCCCAATTCGGGCGGGTATACCCAAGCCAGTTCTTCCCGGCCGTCCAGGAGGGCCCACCCGGGATTGCTGAGTGCCGAAGGAGACATCTCACATGGGAAAGACTGTCGGAATCGATCTCGGGACCACGAACTCGGTCATCGCCGTCATGGAGGGCGGCGAGCCGGTGGTCATCCCCAATGCCGAGGGGGGCCGGACCACGCCGTCCGTCGTCGCGTTCACCAAGACGGGAGAGCGCCTCGTTGGGCAGCTGGCTCGGCGTCAGGCGGCCGTCAACCCGGAGAACACCGTCTACTCGATCAAGCGGTTCATGGGCCGCAAGTACGACGAGGTCGAGCAGGAGCGGAAGATGGTGCCCTACAAGACCGTTCCCGGGAAGGACGGTCGGGTCGAGATCGAGATCATGGGGCAGCGCTACACGCCCGAGCAGATCTCGGCCATGATCCTGCAGAAGCTGAAGACCGACGCTGAGGCCTACCTCGGCGAGACGGTCACCGACGCGGTGATCACGGTCCCGGCCTACTTCAACGACTCCCAGCGCCAGGCGACGAAGAACGCCGGACAGATCGCGGGCATGAACGTCATCCGGATCATCAATGAGCCAACCGCGGCCGCGCTGGCGTACGGGCTCGACAAGAAGAAGAACGAGAAGATCCTGGTCTTCGACCTGGGCGGCGGCACCTATGACGTGTCCGTCCTCGAGGTCGGCGACGGCGTCTTCGAAGTCAAGGCCACCAATGGCGACACCCATCTCGGCGGCGACGACTACGACCGCCGGCTCGTCGACTACCTGGCCGATGAGTTCAAGAAGGAGCAGGGGATCGACCTGCGCAACGACCGCCAGGCCCTGCAACGTCTGACCGAGGCGGCGGAGAAGGCCAAGATCGAGCTCTCCAGCCGGCCGGAAACGGAGGTGAACCTGCCCTTCATCACGGCCGATCAGAACGGGCCGAAGCATCTCAGCATGAAGATCACCCGCGCCAAGTTCGAGCAGTTGACCGCCGACCTCACGGAGCGGTGCCTGCAGCCCTTCCACAATGCCTTGAAGGATGCGGGGCTGCAGCCGTCGGATCTGGACGAGGTCATCCTCGTGGGCGGATCGACGCGGATGCCGGTGATCCAGGAACTCGTCAAGCGGCTGACCGGCGGGAAGGAACCGCACCGAGGGGTCAACCCCGACGAGGTGGTGGCGATCGGTGCCGCCATCCAGGCGGGCGTGCTGAAGGGCGAGGTCAAGGACGTGCTCCTGCTCGACGTGACGCCGCTCTCGCTCGGGATCGAAACCCTGGGCGGAGTCATGACCAAGCTGATCGAGCGCAACACGACCATCCCCACCGCCAAGAGCCAGGTCTTTTCGACCGCTTCGGACAGCCAGCCCTCGGTGGAGATCAACGTGCTCCAGGGCGAGCGTGAGATGGCCTCCGCGAACAAGACGCTCGGCAAGTTCCATCTCGATGGGATTCCTCCGGCGCCGCGCGGCGTGCCGCAGATCGAGGTGACGTTCGACATCGACGCGAACGGCATCCTCAACGTGCGCGCCAAGGACCTCGGCACGGGCAAGGAGCAGAAGGTCACCATCACGGCGTCCACCACGCTCAATAAGGACGAGGTGCAGCGGATGGTGAAGGACGCCGAGGCGCATGCGGCGGAAGACCAGAAGCGTCGTGAGGAGGTCGAGGCGCGCAACCAGGCGGACAGCCTCGTCTACCAGGCGGAGAAGGTCCTGCAAGACAACGCGGACAAGATCGACAGCGACCTCCGCAGTGAGATCCAGGGCAAGATCGAACCCGTCAAGCAAGCGCTCAAGGACAACGACGTGGAGCGGATGAAGACGGCGAGCGAGGACCTGGCCCGTTCCATGCAGAAGGTCGGCGAGCAGATCTACCGTCAGGCCCAGGGGGCCGGCGCGGGCGCCGCGCAGTCCGCGACCGGCACCGAAGGCCCCAGCTCGGGCGGCAAGGGTCCCGAGGGCGACGTGGTCGACGCCGACTTCAAAGAAGTCTGATTTCGAAGGGGAAGGGGCCCGGCCGGTCCCTTCCCTCGCCGGCGTCGTTGATACTGATGACACGAGGCTTCGCCCGCCGCGGTCCCGACAATCGGGCACTTCACAAATCCGGCAAGGTTTAGGTACATTTCCTGGGCGGGTACATCGAGAACATGCCACTGCGACCCGACCGGCTAACCGAGAAATCCCAGGAAGCCATTCAGCAGGCCCAGGCTTTCGCCGCCGAAGGCCAGCAGCAGGAAGTCCTCCCAGAGCACCTGCTCCTGGCGCTGCTCGAGCAGAAGGATGGCGCGGTGCCGGCGGTCCTCTCGCACCTGGGCGCCAACTCCACCGAGATCGTGAACGCCCTGCGGAGCTATCTCGACCGTCAGCCCAAGGTGTACGGCGCCGAGAGCTACCTGGGACCGCGTCTGCGCCGGATCCTCGAAGCCGCCTGGACCGAGATGGAGCGGCTCAAGGACGAGTACCTCTCGACCGAGCATCTCCTGCTCGCGATTGCGGACGAGGCGAACAGCGAGGCCGCCCGGGTCCTCCGCCAGGCCGGGGTCACGAAAGACAAGATCTTTCAGGCGCTGGCGCAGGTGCGCGGCTCGTCTCGGGTGACGGACTCGGCGCCCGAATCGAAGTTCCAGGCGCTCGAGAAATACACCCGGGACCTGACGGCGGCGGCGCGCCAGGGCAAGCTCGATCCCGTGATCGGGCGGGAAGAGGAGATCCGGCGCGTGATTCAGGTCCTGTCGCGCCGGACGAAGAACAACCCCGTCCTGATCGGCGAGGCCGGCGTGGGCAAGACGGCGATCGTCGAGGGGCTCGCCCAGCGGATCGTCCAGGGTGACGTGCCCGAGTCGCTCAAGAACAAGCGGGTCGTGGCGCTCGACCTGGGTGCCCTGATCGCAGGGACCAAGTATCGGGGAGAGTTCGAGGATCGCCTCAAGGCGGTGCTCAAGGAGATCGAGTCCTCGAACGGCCAGATCATCCTCTTCATCGACGAGCTCCACACGCTGGTCGGCGCGGGCGCCGCCGAGGGCGCCATGGATGCGTCCAACCTGTTGAAGCCCGCGCTGGCGCGGGGTGAGCTGCGCGCGGTCGGCGCGACGACCCTCGACGAGTACCGCAAGTACATCGAGAAGGATGCCGCCCTCGAGCGCCGGTTCCAGCCGGTCTTCGTCGAGCCGCCCTCGGTGGCGGACACGATCTCGATCCTCCGCGGGCTCAAGGAGAAATACGAGGTCCACCACGGCGTTCGCATCAAGGATTCGGCGATCGTGGCCGCCGCGGTGCTGTCCGACCGGTACATCACGGGTCGATTCCTCCCGGACAAGGCGATCGACCTGATCGATGAGGCCGCGGCAAGCCTTCGGATGGAGATGGACAGCTTGCCGGCCGAGCTCGACGCGATCGAGCGGCAGATTCGCCAGCTCGAGATCGAGCGCCAGGCGCTCAAGAAGGAGACGGATGCGTCATCGAAGGCGCGACTGGACGCGCTCGAGAAGGAGCTCGCCAACCTGCAAGAGCGGAGCCGCATGCTCCGGACTCGCTGGCAGCAGGAGAGACAGCTGATCCAGCAGATTCGCGAGATCAAGGCCAAGCAGGAGCAGGTGCGGCTGGAAGCCGAACGGGCCGAGCGGATGGCGGACTTCGAGAAGGCCGCGCGCCTCAAGTACGGCGAGACGGCCGAGCTGCAGAAGCAGCTCGAAGCCCTGAACGCGAAACTGGTCGAGGTGCAGAAGGAGCATCGCCTCCTCAAGGAGGAAGTCGACGAGGAGGACATTGCCCGGATCGTCTCCCGCTGGACCGGCATTCCGGTCGAGAAGATGCTGGAAGGCGAGGTTCAGAAGCTGATCAAGATGGAGGAGCGCCTGCACGAGCGCGTGGTCGGGCAGGACGAGGCGATCGCCGCGGTCGCGAACGCCGTCCGACGCAACCGCGCCGGGCTGTCGGATCCGAACCGGCCGATCGGGTCGTTCATCTTCCTCGGGCCCACCGGCGTCGGCAAGACCGAGCTCGCCCGCTCGCTCGCCTGGTTCCTGTTCGACAACGAGCAGGCCATGATCCGGATCGACATGTCCGAGTACATGGAGAAGCACGCCGTGTCCCGGCTGGTCGGCGCCCCGCCGGGCTACGTCGGCTACGAGGAAGGCGGCCAGCTGACCGAGGCGGTGCGCCGCCGCCCGTACAGCGTCATCCTGTTCGACGAGATCGAGAAAGCGCACCCGGACGTCTTCAACATCTTGCTCCAGATCCTCGAAGACGGACGCCTGACCGATGGCCAGGGGCGCACCGTCGACTTCCGGAACACGCTGATCATCATGACCTCCAACCTGGGCAGCGCCGTGCTCCAGGATCAGCGCATTCCGGAGCCGGAGCAGCGCCGGCTCGTCATGGACGCCGTGCGGGCGCACTTCCGGCCCGAGTTCCTCAACCGGATCGACGAAATCATCATCTTCAAGCCGCTGACTCGGGAGCAGATCGACCGGATCGTCGACATTCAGCTCGAGCAGCTGCGCCGCCGCCTCGCCGATCGCCGCATCACGCTGGTCCTGACGCCCGCGGCCAAGGAGCTGCTCGGCAACGAAGGCTACGACCCGACCTACGGCGCCCGGCCGCTCAAGCGCGTGATCCAGCGGCGCCTGCAGGACCCGCTCGCGATGCAGATCCTGGAAGGTGTCTTCCACGACGGCGACACGATCGAGGTGGATGCCCGAGACGGGCAGCTGGTCATGCGGAGGACCAAGAGCGCGCAGCCGGCGGAGCCGGCCGAACCCGCCGCCGTCCGCAGCTGACTCCGCGCCCGCGCCGGCTTCGTCGAGGCGTCCGGCTACACTAGAGGACCGTCGGGCCGAGGTAGCTCAATGGCAGAGCAGCTGTTTCGTAAATAGCAGGTTGTGGGTTCGAGCCCCATCCTCGGCTCCATCCATCT
>DASQGL010000041.1:0-3249 GCA_035632635.1 Candidatus Limnocylindrales bacterium | reverse complement strand
GTCGACATCATCGCCTGCCTGGCGCTGAACCTGCAGTTCGGCGTCTCCGGGATCGTGAACTTCAGCTTCATCCTCTTCCAGGCGGCGGGCGCCTACACCGCCGCCGTGCTGTCCATGCCGCCCAGCGCCCAGATGACCGGCGAGCAGATCTACGTGCTTGGCCTCAGCCTGCCGTTCCCGCTGCCCTGGCTCGCCGCCGCCGTGGTGGGCGGCGTGCTCGCGGTCCCGGTCGGCCTGGTCGTGCTGCGCCGCCTGCGCCCCGACTACCAGGCGATCGCGATGCTGGTCCTCTCCGTGATCGTGAACACGGTCATCACGAACGCCCGCCCGTTCCTCAACGGCGCCGCCGGGCTGTCCTCGGTCCCGCCCCCGCTCTCCGACCATCTGAACCCCTACACGATCGGGTACGGCTACCTCTATATCGGGATCACCGCCGCCTGCGTCGGGCTCGTCCTCTTCGTCTCGAACCGGATCGTCAACTCGCCCTTCGGCCGGACCCTGCGCGCCATGCGCGAGCACGAGCTGGCGGCGACGGCCCTGGGCAAGAACCCGGTCGCCCTCAAGATGACGATCTTCATCGTCGGGGGCGTGATCGCGGCGCTCAGCGGCGCGATCCTGGTCGGCTACATCGGCACCTGGGCGCCCTCGACCTGGCTCTACCCGGAGACGATCATCCTGTTCGCGGCCGTCATCGTCGGCGGCCGCGGCAACAACCTGGGCGCCATCCTGGGGGCGTTGCTGGTGCCGCTCGGCTTCGAGGAGATCACCCGCTTCATTCCATCCCAGATCGGATCGTTCACCATGCCCAGCGGGCTGGTGCCGGCCCTGGAGTGGGTCGCGATCGGGTTCCTGATCATCGGCTTCCTCTGGTTCCGGCCCAAGGGCGTCGTCCCCGAAACCCGGCGGGTGTTCGAGGGCGGACCGCCGGCGGACACGCCGCCGGAAACGCGATGGGTCGAGGGCTCCCGTGCCGGATAACGGCACGCTCCAGGGTCCGCCGCTGCTCGCGGCGCGCGACGTGCACCGGCATTTCGAAGGGATGCACGCCGTCGACGGCGTCTCGATCGACGTCCTGCCGGGACGGATCACCGGCCTGATCGGCCCGAACGGAGCCGGCAAGTCGACGCTGATGGCGGTGCTGGCCGGCACCATGCCCGCGTCGTCGGGGACGATCCTCTTCGACGGGGAAGACATCACGCGGCTGCCCGCCTACCAGCGGGCCCGGCGCGGCCTGGTCCGGACCTTTCAGCTCCCCTCGGAGTTCGCCCAGCTCACGGTGCTCGAGAACCTGCTGGTCGCCGCGCCGCATCATCGCGGCGAGTCGCTGCTGGGCGCGCTGCTCGGCAAGCGCTACTGGATCGCGGACGAGGAGCGGCTGGTCGCCCAGGCCCGCAGCCTGCTGGCGCGGTTCGGCATGACCGCGAAGGAATCGGACTATGCCGGCACCATGAGCGGCGGGCAGAAACGCCTGATCGAGATCATGCGCGCGCTCATGCTGCGCCCGCGCGTGCTCCTCCTCGACGAGCCGATGTCGGGGGTGCACCCGTCGATCGTCTCGGAGATCGCCTCCTACGTCGAGAGCCTGCGCGACGAGGGGCTGACCATCCTCATGGTGGAGCACGAGCTGCACATGGTGGACCGGCTCTGCGACCCGGTGGTCGTGATGGCGCAGGGCAAGGTGATCGGGCAGGGGTCGATGGCCAGCCTTCGGCGGCAGCGGGAGATCGTCGATGCGTACCTGGTCGGCTGAGCCCGTGGCCCCCGAGATGACGGCGCAGGCGCGCCCCGAGCCGATCCTCCGGGCGGAGGGGATCACCGCCGGCTACGGCGGCGTCCCGATCGTGCGCGACGTCTCGATCGCGGTCGCGCCCGGCGAGATCGTGGCCGTGATCGGCCCGAACGGCGCCGGGAAGAGCACCCTGCTCAAGAGCCTCGTCGGCATTCTGCGGGTGCAGAGCGGCCGGGTCCTGCTCGGGGAGGACGACGTCACGAATCATGCGCCCGAAGACCTGGCCAAACGGGGGGTCGGCTACGTGCCGCAGGTGAACGACATCTTCGAGCCGCTCACCGTACACGAGAACCTGGAGATGGGCGGCTATCTGCTCAAGGGCCCTCAGATCAAGCAGCGGCTTCAGGAGGTGGCCGCGGTCTTCCCCGCGCTCCCGCCCATGTTGAAGCGCCGGGCGGACAAGCTGAGCGGCGGCGAGCGCAAGATGCTGGCGATCGCGCGGGTCCTGATGCTGGATCCCCGGGTGCTGATCCTCGACGAACCGACGGCGAACCTCTCGCCCAGGCTGGCCGACGCGCTGCTGCGCGATCATGTCCGGCGGCTGGCGAGCCTGAACAAGGCGGTGCTGCTGGTCGAGCAGCGGGCGCGGGCCGCGCTCGGGGTGGCCGCCTGGACGGTCGTGCTGGTCTCGGGCGCCACCAGGCTGGAAGGGCGCCCGGGCGAACTCCTCGAGCGCCAGGACTTCGAGGAACTGTTCTTAGGAGCCGCGAAATGAAGCTGGTGATGTTCAAGCAGGGCAACGATCGTCGGATGGGTTTGGTCCGGGACGGCGAGGTGATCGATGTCGCCGCGCTGGCGGCCTCGATGGGATCACAGCCGCCCCCCGGGGACATCCTGTCCCTGATCGAGGCCGGCGAGCCGGCGCTGACGCGGATCCGTGAGCTCGCCTCCTCGCGCAAGGCGCAGGGCGAGGGGGTCGTGCACCGGCTCGGCGATCTGACCCTGCTGCCGCCGCTCGATCCGCCGCGCGGCAACGTGATCGCGATCGGCCGCAACTACCAGAAGCACGCCGAGGAAGGCGCCCGGGCCTGGGGCGAGCAGGTCAGGCCCCCCACCGTCTTCACCAAGGCGCAGCTCTCGATCACGGGACCGCAGGACGACATCGCGATCGACCCCGCGATCAGCGACAAGATCGACTGGGAGGTCGAGCTCGGCGTCGTGGTGGGACGCCGCGGGGTCAACATCAAGGCCCCCGACGCCATGCGGCATGTCTTTGGCTACACGGTGATCAACGACGTCAGCGCCCGCGACATCCAGAACGGGTGGGGCGGCCAGTTCTTCAAGGGCAAGAGCCTGGATCGGTCCTCGCCGGTCGGCCCGTTCGTCGTGACCGCCGACGAGATCCCGGACCCGCAGGCGCTCCGGCTCACGCTGCGCGTCAACGGGCAGGTCAAGCAGGACGGCAGCACGGCCGACATGATCTACTCGGTGCAGGACCTGATCGTCTGGCTGTCGATCGG
>DASQGL010000040.1:0-8334 GCA_035632635.1 Candidatus Limnocylindrales bacterium | reverse complement strand
CGCGCCAGACGCCGTCACGCTGCACGCGCATGGTCGGATCCTTCGGCCCTCGCTGCAGGGGGCCGAGGGTTGCCTCCAGGTCGACGGGGCTCTCCAGCCGGACCGTGTGCATGGCCATGGCCGAGAGGATAGTCCCTGGTCGGCCGCGGCGCGTCCAGGTATTCGCCGGCTGGCCCGTCACCCCGGCGACCGTGTTAGATGAGGGCGATGGCGCCCAGGAAGCCGGTCGTGGCCAGCAGCCGGACGCTCGTGCGCTGCCGCCGCTGCGGCAGGCGCAATCTCGGCATCGACATCTGGTGCACGCGCTGCGGGAGCAATCTCGAGTGGGAAGGGCAGCCGGTCCCGCCCCGCCAAGCGAAGAGGGTGGCTGCCTCGTCGGGCGGTGGCGTGCGCATCGCGGCCGCCGCCGCGGCCGTCCGGGGCGTGCTGACCAACCGCTTCCGCCGGGCGGCGGGACCGCGGAGCCGCGCGCGGGCCTCGCGGCTCGAGGGGGAGGCCCGCGTCCCGCGTCCCAGGACCTGGCCCCGGGCCAGCCTGGGTGGGACCGCCCGCGCGCTGACCGCGATCGTCGCCGTCATCCTGTTCGCCACCCTGGCGGCGGTCTTCGCGCCCCAGGGCAGAGCGGCGCGTCCGCCGGCCACGACCGGGTTGCGCTCGAGCCGCGCCCCGAGTCCCGCGCTCGCCGCGGCCCTCCCAGTGGTGCAGGCGAAAGCGGGCCTGCGCTACGCGCCGGGATGCGCGGCCGGAAGCCGCTGCCTGGCCTTCACCGGCGAGCTCGACGGGGTGAACGCGGCGGTGCTCCAGTTCGCCGCCCCCGCGGGGCGCGCCTGCAGCGCCTATCTCTCGAAGGAGACCGGGGCGTGGCGCGCCGTCGACGCGGTCTGCGCGCCCGCCTCCCAGCTCAGCCCGCTGGTCGGGCACCCGGCCACGGTGCAGGTTGGCTCGAGCTGCGCCCACGTACGGCGTGCGCCCTCCCTGAGCGGCGGCGTGGTCACCTGCCTCAACGACGGGACCCGGGTCGCGCTCGACGGCGGCCCGACCGCGGGCAATGGTCTGCTCTGGTGGCACGTCCAGGGCATCGGCTGGATGGCCCAGCCGTTCCTGCAGTCCTGAGCCGGCCGGGCTAGTCGACCACCCGCGGACGCTCGGCGCGCTGCCGGCGGACCAGCTCCATCAACATCTTGAAGGTGATGCTGGCGTTCTCCATGAGCAGCGGGCGCACCTCCCAGGCCACCAGCGTCAGGCAGACCGTGTCCGTGTCGGCCACCACGTCGGCGGTCCGGGGACCGTCGTCGAGGACGGCGATCTCGCCGAAGAACTCCCCGGGACCGAGCCGGGCGACGGTCCGGCCGTTCTTACGCACGATCGCCGCGCCTTCTTTGATGACGTACAGGCCGTGCCCGGCGGCGCCGTCCTTCACGATCGGCGTACCCGCCTTGTAGCGATGCTCTTTCAGCAGGTGGGCGAGCATCTCCAGTTCCTTGCGGTCCAGTTCCGCGAAGAGGGGCACCTTTTTGAGCTGCGTCCTGCTGTCCGTCCCGGCCATGGCTCGACGCAGGCTACGATATCACGCGGTCGCGAGCTGCTCCTCTTTCATCTGCTGCATCCGGGCGCCGAGGTCGTCGAGCTCCTGCTCTGACAGGATCTTCTCCCTGACCTTGGGGAAGATGTCCTCCTCCTCCTCTTTCACGTGGTGCTGGACGTCCTCGAGCAGCACGGTCAGCCCGGCCATCCAGTTCTCGGTCGACTTGTCGGCCTCGGCGAGATCGGCGAGGACCATCTTGACCTGCTTGTGCTCCTCGTACGACTCCAGGATCTTCTCGTGGGTCTGCCGGGCGTTCTGCACCGCCGGGTAGAAGAGTTTCTCCTCGATCGTCGCGTGGACGGTCAGCTCGGTCCGGATCTCGTTGAAGAGGCGTTCGCGGTCCTGCACCTGCTGCTTCGTCTTGATCTCCTCGAAGAGCCGGTCGACCTTGCGGTGATCCTGTTTGAGCAGCGTGATGGCGTCCATGGCGGTCCTCCTGCGCGCGGCGTGCGAATATGCCATTTACTGACATTACTAATATCAGAAAGCCAGGCGGGAGGGCAAGGAGGTGCTCGGATCGGAAATCGCGCTCAGGCTGGGATCTGGCCAGCCTGGAAGCGGTTGCGCAACCGCCAGATGCCGTCCACGTAGGCCCGGCTGCCCGGATAGATACCGTGCCGCTGCACCGCCTGCAGGCCCTGGTAATAGGCGGCCAGCACCAGCTTCGGGTCGTGCAGGCGGTCGAGGTACGAACGCAAGAGCGCGGCGCCCAGCTCGGCGTTGTCGACCGGGTTGCGCAGGTTCATACGGCGGTGGAAGTACCGGGGCCCCGCCCAGGCGGCGGTCGCGGGCTCGATCTGCATCAGCCCGATCGCGCCCGTCCGCGAGACGGCCGCCTGGTTCCAGCCGCTCTCCCAGTAGGAGACGGCCAGCACGAAGTTGGGATTGACGCCGTGATGGCGGGCCGCCTGGACCAGCAGGCGCTTCGCCTGGACCCGGCTGAGCGGGGCGGGCCGGGCGGGACCCCTGGCCAGCGCCGGATGCTGGGTGGCCAGCAGCGCAATGGCCAGGATGGGCGTGACCAGGGGGAAACGAAGCAAACGGGGCAATCGCGTCATGCCAGCGATAACGCCGGCCGGCGCCCGAATCTTGCGCCGGACGTCGATCCGGCCGGCCGAATGGTGCTTGACAAAGCGCATCCCGGACCGTGAAATAGGGTGAGCCCAGGCGGCGAATGCATCCATGACATCCGTTGCCGCCGAGCGAGGGAGCAGGGAAACACCATGGCGGTTGTGACAGACAGGACCACGTCGTCGGACGTCGAGCGCCTTCATCAGCTCGGATACGCGCAGGAGCTGCTCCGCCGGATGAGCGGCTTCTCGAACTTCGCGGTCTCCTTCACCATCATCTCGATCCTCTCCGGCTGCATGACGCTGTACGGCACGGCGATGAATACCGGGGGTCCGGTCGAGATGAGCATCGGCTGGCCGATCGTGGGCATCATGGTGACGATCGTCGGCCTCGCCATGGCCGAGATCGCGTCGGCCTACCCCACGGCGGGCGGGCTCTACTACTGGGCGGCCAAGCTCGCCGGAAAGAACGGGCCGGCCTGGAGCTGGTTCACGGGCTGGTTCAACCTGATCGGGCAGGTCGCGATCACCGCCGGCATCGACTACGGCCTGGCGCTCTTCGCCACCGCCTTCCTCAACCTGCAGTTCGGATACCCGTCGACGGCCGGCTACGTCTTTGGCGTCTACGTGGTCGTGCTCGCCATCCATGCGATCCTGAACACCTTCGGCGTCCGCCTGGTGGCGCTGCTGAACGACATCAGCGTGTGGTGGCACCTCGTGGGCGTGGTCGTCATCGTCGGGGCGCTGCTCATCCTCCCGGCCCATCACCAGTCCGTTTCCTACGTCTTCACGACGGTGGTCAACAACACCGGTTGGTCGTCGACGTTCTACGTGCTGCTGCTCGGCCTGCTGCTCGCGCAATACACGTTTACCGGCTACGACGCCTCAGCGCACATGACGGAGGAGACGACCAACGCCGCCCTTTCCGCACCGCGAGGCATCGTCATGTCGATCGTCGTGTCGCTGATCGCCGGATGGGTGCTCCTTCTCGGGGTGACGTTTGCGATTCAGGATTACGGTAAGGAGCTCGCCTCCGCGACCGGGGTGCCGCCCGCCCAGATCTTCATCGACGCGATTGGCTCAACCGGCGGCAAGCTCCTCCTGCTGATCGTGATCGGCGCGCAGTTCTTCTGCGGCATGTCATCAGTCACCGCGAACTCGCGCATGATCTACGCGTTCTCCCGCGACGGGGCGATTCCCGGGTCCGCCTTCTGGCATAAGGTCAACAAGCGGACGCGCACTCCCACCAACTCGATCATCTTCGCGGCCGTCGGCGCCCTCATCCTGGCGCTGCCCGCCATCTGGAACACCGTCGCCTACTTCGCGGTCACGTCGATTGCCGTCATCGGACTGTACCTCGCCTACATCGCCCCGGTATTCCTCCGGCTGAGGGCCGGCGATAAATTTCAACATGGTCCCTGGAGCCTGGGGCGCTGGAGCAGGCCCATCGGCATCGTGGCGACGATCTGGGTCATCTTCATCACGATCCTGTTCGTCTTGCCCCCCGCGAACCCGATTACCCCGGCAACCTTCAACTACACGATCGTCGCGGTCGGCGTGGTGATGCTGTTCGCGGCCGGATACTGGCTCCTCTCCGCCAAGAACTGGTTCAAAGGTCCCAAGGTGCAGGGCACCCCGGAAGAACTCGCGCGGATCGAGCGCGAACTCACGGAGGTGGGCAGGGCGAGCTGATCGACGGCATCGGGAGAATGAAAGTGGGAGCGGGCCCCGAGGGGCTCGCTCTCTTTTGACGGAGGAAGGAAGATGGGACGGCTCGACGGCAAGGTGGCCCTGATCACCGGGGCGGGGAGCGGCATGGGACGGCTCGCCGCGGAGGTGTTCGTCCGCGAGGGCGCGTGCGTGGTGGCTTCCGACCTGCAGGGCGACGCCGCCGCTGAGACGGTCCGCCCGCTCGGCGATCGTGCGGTGGCGGTGGCGGGGGACGTCAGCCGCGAGGCGGACGTGGTGCGCATGGTGCGCACCGCGATCGAGCGCTTCGGCCGGCTCACCGTGCTCTACAACAACGCCGGCATCTTCCCTGCCGAGGATGAATCCGTCCTGACCCTGGACGAGGCCGTGTGGGACCGCACCATGGCGATCAACGTGAAGGGGGTCGCCTTCTGCTGCAAGCACGGCATCCCGGAGCTGATCAAGGCGGGGGGCGGCTCGGTGATCAACATCGCCTCCTTCGTCGCCCTGATGGGCTGCAGCGTCCCCCAGGACGCCTACACCGCGAGCAAGGGCGCCGTGATCTCGCTGACTCGCTCGCTGGCCGTCCAGTTCGGCCCTCGGGGCGTGCGCTCGAACGCGATCTGCCCCGGGCCGATCGAGACCCCGCTCATGCGCGACCTGCTGAAGGACGAGAATAAGAAGCGGGTCCGGCTGAACCGCATCCCCATGGGCCGGTTCGGCCATCCCGACGACGTGGTCAACCTCGGGGTCTACCTCGCCTCGGACGAGTCGAGCTGGACGAACGGGGCGGCGCTGGTGGTCGACGGCGGGATCTCGGTCAACTATTTCTGAGGAGCGACCCATGAGCACCCTGATCGACGTGCCGGCCCGGCTGCTGATCGACGGGACCTGGCGCAACGCCGACCGGGAGGCGACCTTCGACGTGATCGAACCCGCCACCGGCGAGCGGATGGCGTCCGTCGCCAAGGCCTCGCCGCAGGACGTGGACCGGGCGGTGCAGGCGGCGCGGCGGGCCTTCGAGGACGGCCGCTGGAGCGGCATGGCGGCGAGCGCGCGGGCCAAGGTGCTGTACCGCATCGCCGACGGCATCCGCAAACGGGTCGACGAGCTGTCCACCCTCGAGGCGCGCAACGCGGGCAAGCCGATCACCGACGCGCGCGACGAGGTCCTGGGGGCGGCCCAGTGTTTCGAGTACTACGCGGGGGCCGCGACCCGCATCTTCGGGGAGACGATCCCGGTCACCGCACCCGGGCTCGACTTCACCTTGCGGGAGCCGGTCGGGGTGGTCGCCCTGATCGTGCCCTGGAACTTCCCCCTGACGATCGCCTCCTGGAAGGTGGCGCCGGCGCTGGCGGCCGGCAACGCCGCCATCCTCAAACCGGCCAGCTACACGCCGCTCAGCGCGCTCGAGCTGGGACGGATCGCGCTCGAGGCCGGCCTGCCGGAGGGCATCCTCAATGTCGTGACCGGTCCAGGCGGCGAGACCGGCACCGCGCTGGCGGCGCACCCGGGCGTCGACAAGATCGCCTTCACCGGCGAGACCACGACCGGGACGGCGATCATGCAGCAGGCCGCCCCCAACATCACGCGCGTGTCGCTCGAGCTGGGCGGGAAATCCCCGAACATCGTCTTCGCCGACGCCGACCAGGACAAGGCCGTCGAGGCGGCGGTGGCGAGCGTGTTCGGGAACGCGGGCCAGGACTGCTGCGCCCGCAGCCGGGCCTTCGTCCAGCGAACCATCGCGGCCGAGTTCAGCGCCCGCGTGGCGGCCCGGACCACGCGGCTGCGGGTGGGTGACCCGCTCGACCGTCAGACCGAGATCGGGCCGCTGATCTCGGTCAAGCAGCGGGAGCGGGTCGAGGCCTACGTCGAGATCGGCCGGCGGGAGGGCGCGCAGCTGCTCACCGGTGGGGGCCGGCCCGGCGGGCCGCTCGCCGCGGGCAGCTACCTCGAGCCGGCCGTGTTCGGATCGGCCGACAACCGCATGCGCATCGCGCAGGAGGAGATCTTCGGGCCGGTGCTGGCCGTCATCCCCTTCGATGACGAAGCCGACCTGCTGCCGATGGTCAACGACACGCCCTACGGCCTGTCCGGGTCGCTGTGGACGCGCGACATCGGGCGGGCGCTCCGGGTGGCGCGCGCGGTCCGGACCGGCGTGATCAGCATCAACAGCAGCAAGAGCGTGCATCACGAGGCGCCCTTCGGCGGATACAAGCGCAGCGGCATCGGGCGCGAGCTCGGCATGCACGCGCTGCACCTCTACACCGAAGTCAAGAATGTCTTCATCAGCCTCGACTAAGAGCGCCGACCGCGTGTCGATGACGCTCGACGACCTGGTGCGCGAGATCAAGGGCGCCGAGGTCGACACGGTGATCATCGCGATCGCGGATCTGCAGGGCCGGCTGATGGGCAAGCGGCTGACCGGGCCCTATTTCCTGGACCACGTCGATGAGGGGCTGCACGCCTGCGATTACCTGCTGGCTATGGACGTCGAGAACGAACCGCTGCCCGGCTTCTCCTACACGGGGTGGGGATCGGGCTACGGCGACCTGCACGGCCGGCCCGACCTGTCGACGATTCGCCGGCTGCCCTGGTTGGAGAAGACGGCGATCATCCTCTGCGACGTCGAGAGCATGGCCGGGAAGCCGGTCGAGATCGCGCCCCGCCAGGTGCTGCGCCGCCAGGTCGATCGGGCGCGCGCCCTCGGCTACAACCCGAAGACCGCCTCCGAGCTGGAGTTCTTCCTCTTCCGCGACACCTTCGAGCAGGCGGCGTCGAAGGGCTACCAGGGGCTCGAGCCTTACGGCCGCTACATCGAGGACTATCACATCCTGCAGGGCACCAAGGCCGAGTGGTTCCTGCGCCAGGTCCGCAACGGCATGGAGGCGGCCGGTGTCCCGGTGGAGAACAGCAAGGGCGAGTGGGGCCACGGCCAGCAGGAGATCAACCTGCGCTATGCCGAGGCCCTCGAGATGGCCGACCGGCACGTGATCTACAAGAACGGGGTCAAGGAGATCGCCGCGCTCAACCAGCTCTCGGTCACCTTCATGGCGAAGTGGTCGATGGCGCAGGCGGGCAGCTCCTTCCATCTGCACTCGTCGCTGTGGGACGTCAAGACGGACCGTGCGCTGTTCGCGGCGGACTCGCATGAGGATCACGGCGACCACGGGATGTCGCCGCTCTTCAAGCACTACCTGGCGGGGTTGCTCGCGCTCGCCCGGGACTTCTCGCTCTTCTTCGCGCCCTACGTGAACTCCTACAAGCGATACCAGGCGACCTCGTTCGCGCCCACCTCGGTGGTCTGGAGTTTCGACAACCGCACCTGCGGCTTCCGGCTGATCGGGCACGGGCCGAGCCTGCGGGTGGAATGCCGGATCCCGGGCGCGGACGCGAACCCGTACCTCGCCTTCGCGGCCACGATCGCCGCCGGCCTGTACGGGATCGAGCACCGGTTGGATCTGCCGCGGGAGTTTCGCGGGGACGCCTACTCGGCCAAAGACCTGCCCCGCGTGCCGGCCAACCTGACCGAGGCGGTCCGGGCGCTCGAAGGCAGCCGGATCGCGCGCGAGCTGTTGGGCGACGAGGTCGTCGAGCATTACCTCCACGCGGCCCGCCTGGAGCTTCAGGCGTTCGACGGCGCGGTCACGGACTGGGAGCTGCGCCGCAATTTCGAGCGGATCTAGCCGGACCCGTCGCCTCCGTCTCGCGCTCGACCTGGTCCACGCCGGGCCGTCGCTGGCCACCACGGCGGCGACTGTCGCCTGCGCCGTGGCCCTGCGCGTGCCGCTCGCCTACCCGGGCTTCCTGCTGACCCGGATCGCGATCCCGATGCTGCTGGTTCAGACCTCGATCTCGGTCCTCAACGAGTGGGCGGATCGCGAGCGCGACGCCCGGTCTGCGCGCCGGCGTCCGCTGCAGGCGGGACTGCTGCGTCCCGGTGTGGCGCTCGCGACTGCGCTCGGCCTCGGGGCGGCGGCGCTCGCCGCC
>DASQGL010000039.1:0-4224 GCA_035632635.1 Candidatus Limnocylindrales bacterium | reverse complement strand
CGGTGACGGTGGCGATCGGTTTCGGTGGCTCGACCGCGCCGTCGAGGACCGTGAGCCGGTCGTCGGGGTTCTGGCTGGTGACGAAGATCCGGTGCGTGCCGGGATCGACGCCCACCTGGGCCGGATGGCCGGGCAGGGGGACGCGTGCGCCAACCGCGATGGCGCCCTGGGCGAGGCTGCCGGTGGGAGCCGGCGGGGACGGTCCGACCGGACAGCCGGCCGACGCGTCCGGGAGAGCGTCGAATCCGCGGGGCCAGGTGTCGGTCGGCTGCATTCCACCGCTCGACACTGCCATCAGCTCGCCCGTGCCCGCGTCGTAGGCGCGGACGACCCACCTGGGAGGAGTCGGCTGCGGCATGGAGGACATGACGGTGACCTGGCCGCTGGTCGCGACCGCCCAGACCATGGTCGAGGGAAAGGAGCCCGAGCCGCCCGGGTTGACCCAGCCCTCGAACTGCTGATCGGACATCAGGCGCGCCGCGATCCGGTCGACACGCACGTCCGCGCGCACGGCCAGGGCCAGGATCTGCTGGCGGGAGATCAGCGAACAGGTGGCCCCGGCGGTCGGTCCGCTGCATCCGGAAAGCAGCGAGCCGCTCGCAAGCAGCGATGCCATGATCAGGCCGCGGTGCGGTGTCCGCACGTCCGTACGACGCAGGGGAAGGCCGGAAGTTTCAGCCGGTGTGCCGGCGCGCCAGGCAGACGGGCTACGGAGTGGCGGGCGCCGCGATCCCCATCACGCCGATGAGCTCTTTGACCGAGTCCGCGGACTTGCGCAGCGCGGCCTGCTCGGACTCGGTGAGCTCGAGCTGGATGATCTCCTCCACGCCGCCGGCGCCGAGCTTGACCGGGACCCCGACGAAGAGGCCACGGATGCCGTACTCGCCCTCGAGCCGGACGGCGCAGGGCAGGATCTGCTTGCGGTCGTAGACGATCGCGTCGACCATCTGGGCGACGGACGCGGAGGGCGCGTAGAAGGCGCTCCCGGTCTTGAGCAGGTTGACGATCTCGGCGCCGCCGTCCCGGGTCCGCTTGACGATCGCCTCGATCCGGTCCTGGGGCAGCAGCCGGCTGATCGGCACGCCCGCCACCGTGCACATCCGGGCGAGGGGGACCATGGTGTCGCCGTGCCCGCCGAGGACGAACGCCTGGACGTCGCGGACGGAGACCTCGAGCTCCTGGGCGATGAAGGTGCGGAAGCGGGCCGTGTCGAGCACGCCCGCCATGCCGATCACGCGCTCGCGAGGAAACCCGCTGACGTGGTGGGCGAGCTGGGCCATCGCGTCGAGCGGATTGCTGACCACGACCAGGATGCAGTCGGGCGAGCGCCTGACCAGCTGCTCGGTGACCTCGGCCACGATCTTCTGGTTGGTGCGGACCAGGTCGTCGCGGCTCATGCCGGGCTTGCGCGGGAGGCCGGAGGTGATGACGCAGATCGACGAGCCGGCGGTTTCCTCGTAGCCGTTGGTCCCGATGACCTGCGAGTCGTAGCCGATGACCGGACCGGCCTCGAGCAGGTCGAGCGCCTTGCCCTGGGGCATGCCCTCGACGATGTCGACGAGGACGACGTCGGCGTAGCCGCGCTCGACCAGGCGCTGCCCCAGCGTCGCGCCGACGTTGCCGGCCCCGACCACCGTGATCCTCTGACGGGCCATCACCGGAAACCGTAACAAAAGCAGGTACGCTGGCGGCGTGGACGAAACCGTGACGGCGGTCACGCCCACCCGCCGTCCCTGGCTGGCCGTGGTGCCGGACACCGCGCCGCGCCGCCATCTCTCGTTTCCGCAGCTGCTCGCGCTGTCCGCCATCTGGTTCGCGATCGCCTACCTGATGAACACCCTGGGCGGCATCACGATCCCCTACCTGGTCAAGGCGCTGACCCGGCCGACCACGATCCAGCTGCTGGGCATCCATTTCACGGCGGACAAGAACACCTACGTCGCGATCCTCGATACCGCGGGCGCGATCTTCGCGCTGGTCTGGCAGCCCGCGATCGGCGCGCTCAGCGACCGGTCGCGCTTTCGCTGGGGCCGCCGCCGTCCCTACATCGCGATCGGCATCGTGGGCGACGTCATCTTCCTCAGCGCGATGGCGTTCGTGACCTCCTACTGGATGCTGATCGTGGTCTACATGTTCATGCAGATGGCATCGAACACCGCCCAGGGCCCCTACCAGGGCATGCTGCCCGACCAGGTGCCCGACGAGCAGCGGGCGGAGGCGTCCGGGTACTACGGGCTGCTGCAGCTGATCGGCACCATCGTCGGCTTCATCGTCATCGGCGCCGTCCTGCTGCCCGCCGGCCACGTCCGCCTGGCGATCTTCTCCTACGTGGCCGTGACCGCGATCGCGGGGGCGCTCGTCATCTTCGCGATGCCCGACGTGCGCACCACGCGGGTGGACAGCTCGCCGGTGGGCCGGGCCATCTTCCTGTCGTTCGCAATCGACGTGCGCCACTACCGCGATTTCGCCTGGCTGATGGTCTCGCGGCTGTTCTTCCTGATGGCGCCGGTGGGCATCTCGAGCTTCTCCTTCAACTTCATCCAGGACACCTTCCGCTTGAGCTCGGGACAGGCGTCCACGCAGGCCGCCTTATTGCAGGCCGGGGTGGTCGTCTTCGCCGCGATCGCGTCGATCACCGCGGGATTCGCGGCCCGGCGGTTTGGCAAGAAGCGGCTGATCTCGGTGTCCTGCATCATCGGGGCGATCGGGTCGGCGCTCTTGATCTTCGCGCCCTCGTTCACGCTGATCTTCCTGTTCGGGTGCCTGGTGGGCCTCGCGCTCGGGATGTTCCTCTCGGTCGACTGGGCCTTCATGACCGACCTGATCCCGAAAGCCGAGGCCGGCCGCTACATGGGCGTGTCGAACATCGCCACCGTGAGCGCGGGGTTGATCGCGCGCCCGATCCTGGGACCGATCATCGACGCCTTCAACAACGGCCGCACCAGCACCGCCGGCTACCGGGTGATGTTCGGGATGGTGGCCGGCTTCTTCCTCCTCGCCTGGGTGACGCTGCGGCCGGTGCGGGAGATCCGGGTGGAGGCGTACTAGGCCAAACATCACGGTGCGCCAAGCCTGTAGGCGACCACGGCGGGGGACTGCGTCGTACTCAGCGGAAGACCCGCCCCGGCGAGCAGGGTGTCGCCGGCGATGGCCAGCGTGGAGTTGGATCCGGCGGGGAGATGCGCGGTCCAGACAATCGACCCATCCTTGCGCGAGAGCGCAACGACCTCACCGGTAAACGTGGTCGTGAAGACGAGATCGTTCGCGACGGTTGCCCCGCCAAATGGCATCTGACCAAGCTTCGTGGTCCATCGCGGCGCCCCGGTGCCAAGGTCAAGGGCGACCATCTCGCCGGTCCCCTGCAAGAACTTGGCCGTACCGACGACCTGCGTCGCGCTCGTGTATGTCCAAGGCAGGTCGACGACGGGCACGTACACCACGCCGTCGGCGACCGCCATATTGGTCTCGACACCCCCGGCCTGTCCGGGATAGATGCTGTACGGCGGCGTGAGCTTCAGTTTCCCCTCCAGGGCCAGCTGACCATCCTGGTCGTGACCGTTGTGAATGCCGACCGGGGTCTTCCACAGCAACGCGCCGCTTGTGGGGTCAAAGGCGAAGACGACCCCGCCTTTGCCTGCGGCGAGCACCACCTGGTGCCCGCCTGCCGTGGCGTAGATCGGGGAGACCTGCAGGTCCCAGTCATGAAAGTCGTCAGGGAATGCCTGGTAATACCACTCCAGCGTGCCCGTGCCCTGATTCAGCTTGACGAGGCTGTCCGTGTACAGTTCGCGACTCGGATTCGTCTGAGCCTGCTGCTGCGAGAGATAGGGATTGCCGATGCCGGCATAGATCGACCCATCCGGGCCGATCAGCACGGCATCCCAGGCGCCCCCTGCCGTCGACTGGAGCTGCTGGCCGATCTTGTCCGACACCGTTTGAAAGCACCACATCGTGGCGCCGGTCCCGGCGTCGAGGGCGTAGAGGATGCCACCGCCGACTGTGAGCGCCGATGAGACGAAGACCTTGCCATAGCCGACCTGCGGGGGCATATCGAAGCGGACCGTGCCAGCGGCGAGCTGGGTGTCGTACCAGAGTTGACGGCCCGTCTTGGCGTCCAGGGCGAACACCCCCGTGGCCGTGATGCCGTAGATCTTGCCATTCGCGATCGTCACGCCGTTTGGCCCGTAGTCCGGGGAGTTGAACAAGTGCGACCAGAGGACCTTT
>DASQGL010000038.1:0-2168 GCA_035632635.1 Candidatus Limnocylindrales bacterium | reverse complement strand
TCCTGGCCCAGGCGCCGGAGCCGATCAACGTGATCGGCCTGGGGATGGGCGGCCCGGTCGTGATCGCCCACGGGACCGAGGAGCAGAAGAGGCGGTACCTGGCCCCGCTGCTCTCGGCCGAGGAGATCTGGTGCCAGGGCTTCAGCGAGCCCAATGCGGGCAGCGACCTCTCCGGCCTGCAGACCCGCGCCGAGGACAGAGGCGACCACTACCTGGTCAACGGGCAGAAGGTGTGGACGACGCTGGCGCACGTCGCGCGCTGGTGCATGCTCGTCACGCGCGAACGCAAGGAGGCCAATCCCCGCGACGGGCTCACTTACCTGCTCGTCGACATGGAGAGCCCCGGCATCGAGGTGCGGCCGCTGGTGCAGATCACCGGCGACGCCGAGTTCAACGAGATCTTCTTCAAGGACGTCAAGGTGCCGAAATCGCAGGTGCTCGGCAAGCCGGGCGAAGGTTGGGCCGTCGCCATGACCACCCTGCTCCACGAGCGCGGCACGCTCGGCATGGCGCTGGCGACCCGGGCGCAGATCACGGCGGCGGAGCTCGCAGAACGCGCCCGCGGCCTGGGTCGGGGCTCCGACCCGCTTGTCCGGCAGCGGATCGCACAGCACACGATCGAGGCGCGTGCCCTCCAGCTCAACGGCTATCGCGCCGTGACCGCTGTCAAGCGCAGCGGGATTCCCGGGCCCGAGGGGTCGATCCTCAAGCTGATGTGGTCGGAGCTTAACCAGCGCATGACCGAGACGGCGATCGACGTGGCCGGGCCTGCAGGCCAGGTCGGCAACGGCGACGGCTGGACGTACCAGTTCCTGCGCTCGCGTGCGAACACGATCGAGGCCGGAACTTCCGAGGTCCTGCGCAACATCCTGGCCGAGCGGGTCCTGGGTCTGCCGCGCAGCCGGTAGGCCGTCGGGACAGGGAAGCTTTCGCTTTCCTGAATAGTTTAAGATTACGAAAGTAATGTCACAGGCCTCTGTCGACGAAGCGCTGGCGGGCTACAAACGAGTCCACCGCGCGCTGCTCACCTCCACCGCCAGCCGGTGGCGCGACATCGACATCTCGATGCCGCAGCTGCGGGCTCTCTACTTCCTCCGCGACCAGGGCGACGTCTCGATCGGCGGCCTCGCCGAATTGTTCGACATCAGCATGCCCGCCGCGAGCCTCCTGGCCGACCGGCTCGTCCGCGCCGGCTTCGCCGAGCGTAGAGAAGACCCGGCGGACCGCAGGCGGGTGCTGCTCGGGCTCACGAGATCCGGTGCGCGGCTCGTGACCGACCTGCGCGAGGGCAGCTACGGCCTGCTGCGCCGCTGGATGTCGAGCCTGTCGCATGACGACCTCGAAGCATTGAGCCGCGGCTGGCGCGCCCTGGCCGAGGCGGCGACGCACCAGGGCTCACCGGCCGAAAGGGCGACCGTATGACCGCGGTCGCCACCCGAACCGCGACGGAGACCACGCCGAAGGGAATCGACCGTGGCGTCATGGCGGTCTTCGCCGGCCTGATGCTCGGCTCGCTGATCGCCTCGCTGAACATGACGCTGGTCGCGCCGGCGCTGCCGACCATCGTGGCCGAGCTCGGCGGCATCGCCGACTACAGCTGGATCCCGATCTCCGCGATGCTGGCCTCGACGATCGTCGTTCCGGTGGCCGGCAAGCTGTCGGACATCTACGGCCGCAAGCCTCTGTACATGACCGGCATCGTAGTTTTCGCGGTCGGATCGACGCTGTCCGGGCTCGCGCCCAACTTCTGGTTCCTCGTTTTCGCTCGTTTCGTGCAGGGCGCGGGCATGGGTTTCATCATGCCTCTCTCCCAGGCGATCATCGGGGACATCATCTCGCCGCGTGAACGTGGCAAATACCAGGGCATGATGGGAGCCTCATTCGGCGTGGCCTCGATCATCGGACCGGCCGCCGGCGGCTTCATCACCGACCACTTCAGCTGGCGCTGGCTGTTCTTCGTCAACCTCCCGTTCGCCGTGCTGACGCTCGTCGTCGTCTGGTACTTCATGCACGTGCCCAACGAGCGCCGCAAGCACAGGATCGACGTGTGGGGAAGCGTCACGCTTTCGCTCGGCATCACCTGCGCGCTGCTCGCCACGGTGTGGGGCGGCGCACAGTACCCGTGGGCGTCGTGGCAGATCATCGGCCTCTACGCCGCGGCGGCCATC
>DASQGL010000037.1:0-2893 GCA_035632635.1 Candidatus Limnocylindrales bacterium | reverse complement strand
GCCCGCACCGAACCGGCCGGCGTCCGGTTCGTGTAGACGACGTGGGCTTCGATGCGCAGGTTGGGGATGCGATAGGGGCCAGCCGCCATCATGGTGGCGATCTCGCCGATGCTGGGGGCATCCGAGGCATAGGCGCCGCTGTCCATGTAGAGGGTGGCCCGGCGGGCGACAATCGCCCCCTCGCGGTCGACCCCGGTCTCCAGCTCGATCACCATCGGATGGCGGACCTTGTCGGGCGCGATGAACTCCTCGTGGCGGGTAAAGACCAGGCGGACCGGCCGGCGCGCCTTGCGGGCGAGCGCGGCGACGTGGGCTTCGAAATGGAACTCGCACTTGCCGCCGAAGCCGCCGCCGAGGAGGGGCACGATGATCCGGACCTTGCTCTCGGGGATGCCCAGCGTCTGGGCGACGCCGCCTCGGGCGAGGAAGGGGACCTGCGAGGTGGTCCAGATGGTGACGTGATCGCCCTGCCACTGGGCGAGGACGGCGTGGGGCTCGATCGGCACCGCGTGCGACATGTCGACCTGGTAGCGCTCCTTGAGGACGTGCGCGGCGGCGCCGAGGCCCGCCTCGACGTCGCCCTTGACGATGTTCACGTAGGCGCAGTCGTTGCGGTCGCGGACCAGGCCGTCGAGGGCCTCGTACGCCTGCCAGTCCGGGTGGACCAGCGGGCTGTCCGGCTGCAGCGCTCGCTCGGGGTCGAGCACCGCGGGCAGCGGCTCGTAGTCGACCTCCATCAGCGCCGCCGCGGCGCGGGCGGCCTCCGGGGTGAGCGCGGCGACCGCGGCCACCACCTCGCCCTCGAAGCGGACCACGTCCCGGGCGAAGAGCGTCCGATCGCCGACCGCGTTGCCGTAGCGCACGTCGGGCACGTCGTCCTGGGTGATCACGGCCAGGACGCCCGGGTGCCGGCGCGCCTTCGAGGTCTCGAGCCGGCGGATGCGCGCATGCGGATGCCCGGCGTAGACGAAGGCGGCGTGCAGCATGCCGGGAAGCGTGAGGTCGGCCGTGTAGCGGCCCTGCCCGGTGACCTTCTCGACGCCGTCGGCGCGCCAGGTGCGCGGGCGGGTCTCGAGCGCCATCAGGCGCCCACGTCCCGGCGGTCGAAGACGACAAGCGAGATCACCAGGAAGGCGACCAGGTAGACGCCGAGCGTGATCAGGCCGCGCGTCCCATCGATCAGCGGCGCCCGCTGCTCCAGTCCCGTGAACGAATAGGGAAAGAGCCGGGACACGGCGGTGGCCGCCTCGCCGGGCAGGAACTTGAGGATCTCCTTGGCCCAGTCGGCGTTGCCCAGCACGAGGCCGAGGATGCCCTCGACCACGAAGACGTAGGTGAGGCCTCCCCCGATGGCCGCGGCCGTGCTGCGAAAGACCACGCCGAGGGCCATGCCGAAGGCGGTGTACACCCCGAGGATGAACCAGGTCGCGCCCATGCCGCGCAGGAGGGTGGTCGCCGCCGGCCAGCTCGAGCTGACGCCGGAGATCGTCACCAGCAGGTAGCTGGTCAGGGCGGCCGCGGCGAACAGGATGATCGTGACCAGCAGCGAGACGACCGCCAGCGCGAGGATCTTCCCGGCCAGGACGGCGCGGCGGGTCGGGCCCTGGACGAGGATCGTCTGCACGGTCAGCCAGCCGAATTCGCTCGCCGTGCTCAGGGCCCCGAAGATGAGCAGGATGGCGGCCCCGATGGTCAGCATCCCGCTGATCACGTTGGGGACCAGGTTCTCGGGATAGGTCTCCCGGATGAGCGTGCTGGCGGGCACCGTGCTGCGGAACCCGGGCGGGGGATTCTTGAGGACGATGAAGCCGACCACGTAGTCGAGGAAGACGAGGATGAGGAGCAGGACCGCGAGCAGGATCCAGTTCGCGGTCCGCTTGCGGATCTTCAGGGTGTCGGCGCGGTAGCTGGCGATCATGCCTTCACCCCCTGGGCGGTGGCCGCGTCGGTCAGCTGGAGGAAGACCTCCTCCAGGGATCGCTCGGCTTCGCGCAGCTCGCTGACGTCGACGCCGGCTTCGACCAGACGGCGGTTGATCACGGCCGCCTGGGCGGGGTCGACACTGAGCAGGAACTGGCCGTCCCTGGCGTGCACCGGCGCGCCCACGATCTGCTGGAGCACGGCCTGGGCGCGATCCAGCGGGGTGGCCCGGACGATGAGGCCGCCCTGGCCGCGCAGCTCGTCGATCGTCCCCTCGGCGACCAGCCGCCCCTTGACGATCACGCCCACCCGGTCGCAGGTCTGCTCGACCTCGTTGAGGAGGTGGCTGGAGAGGAGCACGGTGCGCCCCTCTTTCGCGATCCCGCGGATCAGCGTGCGCATCTCGACCGTGCCCTGGGGGTCCAGGCCGCTGGTCGGCTCGTCGAGGATGAGGAGCTCGGGATCCTTGAGCAGCGCCGCGGCCACGCCCAGGCGCTGCTTCATGCCGGTCGAGTAGGTCTTGAACTTGTGCCGGGCGCGGTCGGTCAGGTCGACCTGCTCGAGGATCGCCTCGATCCGCTCGGACGAATCGCCGATGTAGCGTGCGATGACCCGAAGGTTGTTGCGACCCGACAGGTACGGGTAGAAGGCCGGGGTCTCGACCATGGCGCCCAGCTTGCGCAGACTCTGGGGGCTCCCGGGCGGATGCCCGATCACGGTCGCCGATCCGGCCGTCGGGTGCAACAGCCCGGTCAGCATGCGCAGCGTGGTGGTCTTGCCGGCGCCGTTGGGGCCGAGGAAGCCGTAGACCTCGCCCTGGCGCACCCGCAAATCGAGACGGTCGACCGCGAGGACGTCCGCCGCGTAGCGCTTGGACAGTCCACGCGTCTCGACGACATAGGTTGCTGCCATTGGCCCTCCTTGCCGTGGCTATGATACCGGCCATGGCCGAGCGGGAGGGGTCGAACCGGCG
>DASQGL010000036.1:0-29914 GCA_035632635.1 Candidatus Limnocylindrales bacterium | reverse complement strand
GTCGGCGGTGCGCTGAGCATCGCGACGCTCACGGCGCCGCTGAGCGCGTTCGGGGCCGGCGCCCTGACCGTCTGCCCGAACCTGCCGTCCCCGGCACCCAGTCCATCCGCGACCGCGGGCGCCGAGCAGTTCATCGCATGCCCGTCGCCGGCGGCGACCCCGACGCCGACGACCAGCCCTTCGGGCGCGGTCGGGACCTCTGGCTCGGGCTCGGGCGGGACGACGACCCGGACCTCGGGCAGCGGCACGTTCACCACGGCCGGGTACACCACGTCTGCGGGGCCGGCCTCCAACGCCGCGGCGAACGGCGGAGCGAACCCTGGCGGATCCGGGTCATCCGACGCCTCCGGTCGCGCCGGTGGCGACAGCTCGACGGCCGCCCTCGCCGTCTCCAGGCCCGGGGCCGCCATCTTCACCGGCAGCCAGACCGGCTTCCTGGGATGGATCGCCTTCTCGGTGCTGCTGCTCATCCTGATCCTGCTCGCGCTCGCGGCCGTCCTCAATCGCCATCGCCTCAACGCGCTCGCCTTCCGGCTAAGGCAGGTCACCCGGAGCTGAGGCGCTCCTGAGTGGACCAGGTTTGGCTGACTGCCTTGGAGCCCGACCGAAGCCGGGCTCCAAGCTCTGCCGCCTCGAGGCGTGAGACGTTACCGAACAGTCGCCACAGGGGCCAGGGAACCGTTGTCCATGCCGGCAGGTCGGCGGTAAAGGGCGGTGATGGCAGAGGGCTTAAAGCCCTTGACGACCAAATAGACGCCCAGCGAAAACTCCCATACGGCGATAGGAATTGCGAACAGTCCTGCCGCCGGGGCATGCTGCCCGATCAGCCCGAACAGCACGGCGCCGTCGCTGGCGGCCAGAAGGGCAGCTCCGATGAATCCGAGCAGCGGAAGACCCCGCGGGACCAGACGCGATTGGTACAACAACGAGCCGATCAACAGGGCATTGACGGCCGGAATGAAGCTTTGACTGAGGAGGAAGATCCGGTCATACATGGTGATCAGCGCATGCCCGGTCACCAACGCACCCGTTCCGGCTCCGGCCTGCTTCAAGCTCACGAGCGATAGGACGCAGGCTACGCCGGCGAGGATGGCGCCGCCTTCCAGGGTTCGCGTGGCGACGAAGCCCAGCGCGACTCCCTCATTCTGCCGCCTGACCACGGGGAACAGCGCCACGGCGGTGCCGATGCCGGCGAACGCCACGATCATCTCCAGGATGGCGCCGACGATGATGCCGGTATCGGACCCATGCCCGAGGATGTAGTTCGAACCGCGCAACGGGTTGTAGAGAAAGAGAGTCGGGATCGAGACGAAGGTCAGCAGGTAGAGCGCGCCCGCGGCAAACGCTGTCCTTCTCTGTGGACTCATCGTGCGCTGGTCGGCAGTCGCCTCAGCTGGGATCCGCGATGTCGGAGGTCGTTCGTCGTCGGTTTCGTCGCGATCATACTGCCTCCCTGGCGAATACGCCGAGTTTGTCGAGGGGCGAGTCGACGATGTACAAGGACTCTAACCCGCCGCTTGGCCGTTGTCATGGAGTTTCTTCATCGCCGGGTCGATCAGGCGTGGGCTTGCGGGAACTCCAGTCCGTCTCGCTCTACGTCACGGTCCGTTCCACACGCGGATCGCCAGGGATGAGGCCTTCATGACGCAGGCCGAGCGCATCTGAGCACTGGGCCGGCTCACGTGAACCACGCGTCCAGCCGGCGGTGCGCCCGACGCGCCTCGTCGAGGCCGCACAGCCGCAGGTGGATGGTGTCGCCCGGGCGCGCCTGGGCGAGCAGCGGCAGGTCCGCCCCGATCACGGTCGCGATCACCGGATAGCCGCCCGTGGTCTGATGTTCCGCGAGCAGGATGATGAGCTCGCCGGAGGGCGTGACCTGGATGGCGCCCACGGGCACGCCGGTGGTGACGATCTCCTCCGGCTGAAGGCGCAGCGCGGGGGACTCCAGCCGCATGCCCATCCGGTCGATCCGCGGCGTCACCCGCAGCGCCGTATCGCACAACCGGCGCAGCGACTGCGGTGGAAACACGCCGTCGTGCGGACCCGGGATGGCTCGAACCTCCCAGGGGCCGTGAAGCGGGAGCCGGTGGGCGGCGGGCCACGCGGAGGGAGCCGGATCGGTCGAGGCCGCGGCCCCGATCGGCAGCCGGTCCCCCGCGCGCAGCGGCCGGCCGAAGCCACCGCCGAACCGCCCGAGCTGGCAGACCGCGCGGCTGCCGAGCACCGGCTGGACGTCGAGCCCGCCGCGCACCGCGACGTAGGTGCGCAACCCGGGGCGGATCCGCCCGAGGGCCAGCACGTGGCCGCCGGCGACCGCGTGCGCGGTCCACATCGGGACGCTGCCGACAGCGCCGCCGGTTGTGGCGATCCGGGCCGGTGCGTGAAACCGCAAGGTCGGGGCTACCAGGGTGCACTCGAGGAGCGCGGCGTCCTCGTGGTTGCCGCAGAGGTGATTCGCGGCCCGCGCCGCGAACCAGTCGACGGGACCGCCCGGCGAGATGCCGAACCGCTCGAATCCCGGGCGGCCGCGGTCCTGCACGGTGGTGAAGGCGCCGGGCTCGAGGACCTCGATCACGAACGCGGCACGAATCGCACCCGGTCGCCGGTCCGGAGAACGACCGGTGGATCCGCGCCCGGATCGAAGAGCGCCAGGTCGGTGCGCCCCAGCAGGTTCCATCCACCAGGGCTCTCGACCGCGTAGATGCCGGTCTGCCGGCCCGCGATGCCAACCGATCCCGAGGGGACGGCCGCGCGGGGCGAGGGCAGGCGGGGCGTGGCGATCGACTCGGGAAGCTGACCGCAGTAGGCGAACCCCGGGGCGAAGCCGATGGCGTAGACGCGATAGGTGGTCGCGGCATGGATCGCGATCACCTCGTCACGGTTGAGCCCGCTGTGCGCCGCGACCCGGTCCAGGTCCGGGCCGTCGTAGCGGACGGGCACCTCGATCGTGGCGCCGTCCGGCAGGTGCGGTCGTACCGCCGGCTCGATCTCGCGGATGATCGCTTCCAGCGCCGCCGCGCCGACCGTCTCGGGATCGAACGGGCACAGAAGGGAGGCGTAGGCCGGGACGGGTGGCTGCAGCCCGCGTGGCGCGCGGTCCCGCAGCGCGGTGTCGAGGGCGAGCACCTCGCCCAGGAGGCGCTCGTTGATCCTCTCGCCCAGGGTAACCAGCAGCGCCGCGTCGCCGGCCAGTGAGATTTTCCACATGCTCTACCACCTCCCTCCCGCCCCCAAGAAGGGCTGGAAATAAGTAGGATATTGGCTCGCGGCCCGGTCACGGCGCCGCCGGGAGGCCGCTTCATTTCCATGGCGCCGTTCAAGCCTGGGAGGTCTCCATGCTCGGTCTCATCCGGTCGATCCGGCCGGTCGCTCCACTCGCCCTCGGGTTCGCGCTCCTGCTGGCCGCCTGCGGCGGCAGCAGCGCCGGCGCCAGCCCGGCCGCCAGCAACGCCCGCTACAGCGGCACGATCAACATCGCCTCGTCGACCTGGACCGGGTATGCCGTCATCTACCTCGCGAACGCCAGGGGCACCTGGAAGGCGCACAACCTCACCGTGAACTTCACCGACGTCGAGGATCCCGTCCAGCGTCTGCAGGCCCTCAACGCCGGCCAGCTCCAGGGGATGGCCTCCACGGTGGATGCCTTCGCCAGGGCCCAGGCCCAGGGCGTCCCCGCGGTCGACGTCTTCCCGATCGACGCCTCGGTCGGCGGTGACGGGATCCTGGCCAAGAACTCGATCGCCAGCATCAAGGACATCAAGGGCAAGACCGTCGCGGTGAACCAGGGATCGGTCAGCGAGTGGTTCCTCGCCCAGGTGCTGCAGCGCAACGGCATGTCCTTGAAGGATGTGACCGAGCAGAACATGACCTCCGGCCAGGCGGGGGCGGCGTTCGTGGCCGGCCGGGTGGACGTGGCGGTCACCTGGGAGCCCTGGCTGACGCGCGCCTCGAAGACGGCGTTCGGCCGAGTGCTGGTGTCCTCGAAGCAGTACCCCGACCTGATCATGGACGCCTTCGCCTTCCGCAAGGATTTCGTCCAGAACTACCCGGGCACGGTGCAGGACTTCGTCAAGGCCTACTACGACGCTTACAACTGGATGACGGCGAACCAGGACCAGGCGAACGCGCTGATCGGGGCCGCCGTCAAGGAGTCGGCGACCGACGTGCAGGGTGACCTGAGCACGATGACGATCTTCTCGCTGTCGCAGGCCAAGCAGATCATGGGCACGAACTCCAACCCGGGCAAGATCTTCACCAACGCGAAGGCGGCCGGCGACTTCTGGAAGGCCCAGGGGCAGGTGTCCAACTCCATCGACCCGAAGCAGGCGGTCGACGCGAGCTTCGTCGCCTCGATGTCCTAGGCCGTCTCTGAAATGAGCGAACGGGTCCCCGCGACCCGAAGCGCCCCGGCGCCCCTGGCCCCGACCGCCAGGCGGCGTCGGGGCTTCCTCCAGACGTACCTGACCCCGAAGGCGTCGATCCCGCCGCGAGCCGTGCTCGTGCTGGGCGCGGGCAGCTTCGTCGTCATCGTGGTCGCCTGGACGCTGCTGGCCGACCTGATCGCGAACCCGTTCTTCCTGCCCTCGCCGCTCACGGTCGTCCAGGCGGAAGTCGACATGATCCAGAACCTGGGCTTCCTGGGCGACGTCGCCTGGAGCACGTTCCGCATCCTGGCGGGATTCCTGCTGGCGGCGATCATCGCGGTCCCGCTCGGCCTGCTGATGGGATCGTTCGAGGCGATCCGCGCCTTCTTCCAGCCGGCCATCAACGCGATCCGGTACATGCCGGCATCGGCCTTCATCCCGCTGCTCATCCTGCTCCAGGGACTGGGCGAGAACGAGAAGATCACCGTGATCTGGATCGGCGTCTTCTTCCAGCTGGTCCTGATGGTGATGGACATCGCCCAGCGGGTGCCGAGCGAGATGCTCAACGTCGCCTACACGCTGGGAGCGACCCGGGCCACGGTCTTCCGCAAGGTGCTCCTGCCCGCGACCTGGCCCGAGGTCGTGGACGTCCTGCGGATCACGATGGGATGGGCCTGGACCTACCTGATCGTGGCCGAGCTGGTGGCCGCCAACGCCGGGATCGGGAACTTCATCCTGGTCGCGGAGCGCTATTTCCGCGCCGACCGGATCATCGCCGCCATCATCTCGATCGGGATCCTCGGGCTGATGACCGACTACCTGTTCGGCCTCTTCCATCGCTGGGCCTTCCCCTACGTCGAGAAGAACGCTCCCAACACCGGGCGGCGCTTGTTCCGAGGAGGCCGGTGAGCGAGATCCAGTTCCAGGACGTGGCCATGCGCTTTCGCACCCGCGACCGCGAGGTCCGGGCGCTCGAGCGCACGTCCCTGACCGTGCCGGACGGGCAGTTCGCCTGCATCGTCGGGCCCTCCGGATGCGGGAAGTCGACCCTGCTCAACGTCGCCGCGGGATTGATCACGCCGACGGAAGGCGAGGTCCTGGTCGACGGCAAGCCGACCACCGAACCGGGCGCCGACCGGGGCATGGTGTTCCAGTCCTACTCGCTCTATCCCTGGCTGTCGGTGCGGCGCAACATCGAGTTCGGACTCGAGATCAAGCGCGTGGCGAAGCCCGAGCGGGAGAAGATCTCGAGCGAGCTGATCCGTTTGATGAAGCTGACCGGGTTTGCCGATGCGTACCCCATGGCCCTGTCGGGTGGGATGAAGCAGCGGGTCGCGATCGCCCGGGCGCTGGCCAACGATCCGCAGGTGCTGCTGATGGACGAGCCCTTCGGCGCGCTCGCTGCGCTCCCGCGGCAGGTGATGCAGGAGCTGCTCACCGACATCTGGCAGCGCTACCGCAAGACGGTGCTGTTCGTGACCCACGACATCGACGAGGCGGTCTTCCTCGCGGACGTCATCTACGTCATGACCACCCGGCCGGGGCAGATCCGCAACACGGTGCCGGTCGACATCCCCCGCCCGCGCACGTTCGACACCCTCGGCACCGACGCGTTCGCGCGGATCCGCAAGCAGGTCACCGGCTACATCCACGAGGAGAGTCTGCGGGCGGTCGAGTCGGAGCTGCGGGTGGAGGCCTCCGGCTAGCGGCTCAGCAGGAGGGGCTGGAGCACGGACGGCTCGCCGGGTCGGGCGCGTCCGCTCAGGTCATGGCGAAGAGGGTACGCTTTCCGAACCGCACATGAGCAAGGTCAGCCGCCGTTGGCGTGCCCAAGAAGCGTGACCTCGCGGCGCAACCAGGTCCTCATCATCGACGGCGACGACACGCTCTGGGAGAACAACGTCTACTTCGAGGCGGCGATCGAGGCCTTCATCGACTACCTCGGGCACTCGACCATGAGCCGGGCGCAGGTGCGCGCCGCGCTCGACGAGGTGGAACTGATGAACGTGCGCAAACACGGCTACGGCTCGGCTGCCTTCACGGCCAACCTCCGGCAGTGCTACGAGGACCTGGCCGAGCGAAAGGTCGGGAAGGATGACATCGAGCACGTGGTGGCCCTCGGGCAGCGGATCGCGGAACAGCCGATGACGCTGATCGCCGGCGTGCCCGAGACGCTTGCGTACCTGCGCCAGCGCCATACCCTGATCCTGTTCACGAAGGGGCACCGGGAGGAGCAGCGGCTCAAGGTCGAGCGGTCCGGATTGGAAGAGACCTTTCATCACACCGTGATCACGCACGAGAAGGACCCGGACGCGTATCGCGGGCTCGTGTGGACCTACGGGCTCGAGGCCGGTCGGACCTGGATGGTCGGCAACTCGCCGAAGTCGGACATCAACGCCTCGCTCGCCGCCGGGCTCAATGCCGTCTTCATCCCGCACGAGCGGACCTGGTCGCTGGAGAAGCAGGACCTCGCCGAGGCGAACGGCCGGCTGCTGATCCTGAAGGCATTCCCAGACCTGCGGGAGCATTTCTAGGTGCCCCGCGACGCCGGCTACTCGGGGCGCTCGATGGCGCAGAAGCTGGGGCTCAAGGATGGGAGCGCGGTCGTCCTGGTCGACGCCACGGCGCGCTGGACGATCGCGGGCGCGCCGACTGGCATCCGCATGCGGCGGAGTCTGACCAAGGATTTCGACATCGCGGTCTGGTTCGTGCGCTCGCTCGACGACCTCCGCCGTGGGCTCGAGGCGGTCGCCGCGGCGACGCCGCCGGCCGCGAGCGTGTGGGTCGCGTGGCCGCGCAAGGCGGGCGGGCACGAGAGCGACGTGACCGAGCAGGCGATCCGGGCCCTGGTGCTGCCGCTGGGATTGGTCGACGTCAAGGTCGCGGCGCTCGACTCCGACTGGTCCGGGCTCAAGCTGGTCTGGAGACGCTCGCGCCGCAAGGAGGTGGCCGCCCGCCGCTAGCCGCGCCCGCCCCGGCCCGAACCCGGCCTGGCAGAGCTCGAGCTCGCTGGGGGCCTCTGCCGTTTTTGTTTGCCTGCGCAAATTCTGGGCATAAATGCAAGGGCCGGCGGGTTCCCGCTGGCAGAGAGGATAAGAGGAGATTCCAATGGCTGAACTCAAGACTGAACTCATTCCGCTCCTCCCGCTGAACAACGGGGTGGTGCTGCCGAACATGGTCGTGACCATTCCGCTGGAGCGCGAGGACGCGAAGGCGGCCATCGCCGCCGCCCAGGAGGGCGATCGGCTCGTCCTGCTGGTACCGCGCGTCGAGGGACGCTACGCGAACGTGGGCACCGTCGCCCGCATCGAGGACGCCCGCAAGGTCGGCAACGTCGAGGTCGCCGTCCTGCAGGGTCTCTACCGGGCCACGGCGGGCAGCGCGGCCGGCGGGACCGGCCCGGCCCTGCGCGTCATGGCGCAGCCCGCGCAGGACGTCAACCCGCTGACCGAGAAGGCGCGGGTGCTGTCCCGCGAGTACAAGGCGCTGATCGAGAACCTGCTCGAGATCCGGGGCGCGGAACAGGTCGCCCAGATGATCCGCGGCATCGATTCGCCAACCCACCTGGCCGACCTGAGCGGCTACTCGCCCGACCTGTCGCTGGAAAAGAAGGTCGAGATCCTGGAGACGCTGGACGTCGAGGCGCGGCTGAACAAGCTGATCGCCTGGACCCGCGACATCCTGGCCGACGCCTCGCTGAAGGACAAAATCCGCAACGAGGTCGAGTCGGGCATGGAGAAGCGGCAGCGGGAGTTCCTGCTGCGCCAGCAGATGGAAGCGATCAAGAAGGAGCTGGGCGAGGAGGACTCCGACGTCGCCGCCGAGTACCGGCGCAAGATCGAGGAGGCCGGCATGCCGGAGGCCGTGCGCAAGGAGGTCGAGCGCGAGCTGGGCCGGTTCGAGCGCATGAGCGACCAGAACCCCGAGCAGGGCTGGATTCGCAATTACCTCGACTGGATGCTGGAGCTGCCCTGGAACAAGCGGACCGAGGATCGGTTCGACGTCACCGAGGCGCGGCGCATCCTCGATGAGGACCACACCGGGCTGGAGGACGTCAAGGACCGCATCATCGAGTTCCTCGCCGTCCGCAAGCGGCGCGAGACCCGCGGCCTGGGCGTGGTCCAGGGTCGCGGATCGGGCGCCATCATCACGCTGGTCGGACCGCCTGGCGTGGGCAAGACCTCGCTCGGCGAGTCGGTCGCCCGCGCGCTGGGACGCAAGTTTACCCGCATCTCGCTGGGCGGCATCCACGACGAGGCGGAGATCCGCGGACACCGCCGGACGTATGTCGGCGCGCTGCCCGGCCGGATCGCCCGCGCTCTCAAGGAGGCAGGCACCCGCAACCCGGTGATCATGCTCGACGAGATCGACAAGGTCGGCAACGACTGGCGCGGCGACCCGTCGTCGGCGCTGCTGGAAGTGCTCGACCCGGCCCAGAACCACTCGTTCCGGGATCACTACCTGGAGGTCGACCTCGACCTGTCGGAGGTGCTGTTCATCCCGACCGCGAACGTGTCGGACACGATCCCGGCGCCCTTGCTGGACCGGATGGAGATCGTGCGCCTGGACGGCTACACCGAGGAGGAGAAGCTGTCGATCGCGCGCGACCACCTGCTGCGACGGCAGCTGGAGCGGAACGGCGTCACAGCCGACGAGGTCAGCGTGACCGATGAGGCGCTGCGCTCGGTGATCGCGGACCACACCCGCGAGGCGGGCGTTCGCAGCCTGGAGCGCGAGCTGGGGCGGTTGCTCCGCAAGGTCGCGACCCGGATCGAAAGCGGGACCTTGACCCCACCGGTGCGCATCGATGCGGCCGGGGTGCGGGAGTACCTGGGGCGCGCGAAGTTCCACGCCGAAGTGGCGGAGCGGACCTCGGTGCCCGGGGTGGCGACCGGACTGGCCGTGACCGGGACCGGTGGCGAGGTGCTCTTCGTGGAGGCCGCCATCATGGACGGCCCCAAGGGCCTGACGCTGACCGGCCAGCTGGGCGACGTGATGAAGGAGTCGGCGCAGATCGGGCTGTCGTACGTGAAGTCACACGCGAAGGCGCTCGGCATCGAGACGGTCCTGGACGAGAAGGCGATCCACGTGCACGTGCCGGCGGGCGCCGTGCCCAAGGACGGGCCGTCGGCGGGCGTCACCATGGTGACGGCGCTGACCAGCCTGCTGACCGGACGCCCGGTCCGGAGCACGGTGGGCATGACCGGCGAGGTCACGCTGCAGGGCAAGGTGCTGCCGATCGGCGGCGTCAAGCAGAAGCTGCTGGCCGCGCACCGCGCCGGGCTGACCGAAGTCATCCTGCCGTTCCGCAACGAGGCCGACCTGGACGACGTGCCGGAAAGCGTGCGCAAGGCGATGACGATCCACCTGGCGAAGGACGTGACCGAGGTGCTCGAGCACGCGCTCGAGCCCACGGCCGTCGGGCTGCCCGAAGCCGCGTAATCCGCTTCCCCCTCTTCGCTCCCCCCCTCCCGGAGGGAGTCTCTCGAAAGCGCCGGAGATCCCTCCTCCGGCGCTTTCGGTCTTTTGAGGGCCGGTCAGCAGCGGGCGCGCCAGGCCAGCACGCTGGCAAGCAGGACGTAGGCGATGACCACGGGCGGCTGGACGGCCAGGTACCAGGTGTCGCACGGCAGCGATCCACACGGCGGCCATCCCGGGAAGCTGAGGAGAAGCGTCCACCACGCGACCAACAGGAGCGGGACGCGCACGACGACGTGACGCCCGGCGTCGAGGAACGCTCCAAAGACGGCCACACTCATGGCCACGACCGCGGCGGACGGCGCCGCCCACCCGATCAGCACCAGCCGATCGCGCGCCCACCACTCGAGCCCGAATTGGGACCCGCTGGCAAGGAGGAGTCCCAGGATGGGGACGAGCAGCCCGACCATCGAGAGCCGCGGCCGGCGACGGAAGATGAGCGCATACAGCGCAGCCGTCGAGCACATCGCCAGAAGACCCCACTGCAGGAAGAGGAACCAGGTCGCGAAGAGGATGACGGCGCGGCTGACCATCCCGCAGGCGGCGTAGGCGAGAGCGGAGGTCAGAATCCAGACGAGAGTCTGAACGTCGTCAGAAGAGACCGTTCGCCAACCGTCTCGCGTGCTGATCTTCCGCACCACTGCAGGGCCTGTCAGTCCGGGACGAGATGGCGCGCAGGCTGCAGTCCATGGCGAGAGAGCAACGCGCGGACTTGCTGTCCGTTCTCGAGCGCGAGCGCCTCGCCGGCGGCACGCGCGCAGTCCCGGCTGTCGAGCTCGCGGATTCGCGCCTTGACCTGGGGCACAACCGGGGGATGCACGCTGAGCTCGTCCACGCCCAGACCGATCAGCAGTGACAGCGCCCAGGGATCGCTGGCCATCTCGCCGCAGAGCCCAACCCACCGGTGATGGTGGTAGGCGGCATCCACGACCGCGCGGATCAACCGCAGACACACCGGATGCAGGCTGTCGGCCAGGTGCGCCAGCTCGGGGTTGGTGCGGTCGGCGGCAAACACATACTGGGTCAGGTCGTTCGTCCCCAGGCTGAAGAAGTCGACCTCGTGGGCCAGGGTTTCCGCGGACAGGGCGGCCGATGGGACCTCAATCATGACGCCGACCGGCGGCGGCGCCGCCACGCCGAGTTGCTGCGCAGCCTCGGCCAGCACGGCCTTTGCCTCTCGCACTTCGTCCACCGTCGCGACCATCGGGAACATCACCCGAACCGGGTGGTCGCGGGCGACGCGGATGACGGCCCGCAGCTGTTGCGCCAGCAGATCCTTCCTCCGGAGGAGCTGCAGCCGAAGTCCCCGGACGCCCAGCGCCGGATTCGCCTCGGCGGGTTGCGCGAGAGCGGGCAGCGGCTTGTCCGCCCCGATGTCCAGCGTCCGCAGGATCAGCGGACGGCCGCCGAGGCTGGTCATGATCTGCGTCAGGAGCTCGACCTGCTCCTCTTCATCCGGGAGCGTCTCGCGGCCGAGGAAAAGGAATTCGCTGCGCAGCAGGCCGATCCCGTCGGCGCCGGCCGCCGCGGCCCGGCGCGCATCCTCGAGCCCAGCCACATTGCAGCCGACTTCGATCCGCCGACCGTCGCGGGTCAGCGCCGGACGCGGGTCGCCTTCCGTCCCTGGGGCGCGGCCTGGTGCGGCCGCCTCGACCAGGTCGGCAGACGGATCGAGGATCACGTACCCTGCATCGCCGTCCAGCAACGCCATCTGCCCATCCGTCGCCCGCGCCAGCAGGCCCGGAACTCCCACGACCGCCGGAATACCCAGGGCCCGCGCCAGGATGGCGGTGTGCGCGGTGGCGCTGCCCATCTCGGTGGCGAAGCCGATGACGCGCTCCTGGTCCAGTCCGGCGGTTTCCGACGGTGCGAGGTCTGTCGCCACGACGATCGATGGGCGGTCAGGATTGGGCGCCGCCGCCGGCCCACCCCGCAGGGCGAGCCGTACCTGGCGGACGACGTCACGAAGATCGCCGGCGCGCTCGCGGAAAACCGAATCGGGCGATTCGAGCAAGATCTCGATGAACGGCTGGAGGGCGGACTGGACGGCCTGGTCCGGCGCAACACCGTCGGCGATGGCGGCGAAGGCGGCGTCGGTGAAGGCGGGATCATCGAGGACGAGCACCTGCGCATCGATAATGCCCGCCTCGTTCTCCGCCCCGGCTGCGCGCAGCTTGGCGGCCGCCGCCGACAGCCGGTCACGAACCTGGCCGAGGGCGCGTCGCAGCGCGGCCCCGCCTGGCGATGCGGGGTCATCCGGTTCTGCCCTGGGAAGCTCCGCCGGCCACCGCCAGATCGGTCCGGCCACACGACCGGGCGCTCCAGCCGTGCCCTCCAGGCGCCGGCCCTGGACGCTATTCGCGGAAGCCACTGACCACCAGGTCGTGCAGCGACTTGAGGACGTCGTCGGCGTGCGGGCCGTCCGCACGGACCTGGATGGTGGTCCCCCGCGTGACCTGCAGGGTCAGCACGCCGAGGATGCTCTTCGCGTTCTGCGCCCTTCCATTCTTGATGATCTCGACCCGCGTGTCCGGATACCGACTCGCGGCCCTGACGAAGAGCGCCGCCGGCCGGGCGTGGAGCCCGACCTCATTGGTGATCGTCAGGGTGATGTCCGCCATTCGGCCAGCAGCCATGCTACGCACTCACAATGGGCTCGCCCTGCTCGAGGCGGCCCGGATCGATCCCCAGATGGCTGGCGAGGGTGGCGCCCACATCCGCCAGCGATCGCCGTTCCCCGAGCCGGCGGAACCCAGCCCCACCAGGGCGGTACATCAGGACGGGGACGTACTCCCGCGTGTGGAAGGGATGGCCGATGGTCGGGTCGTTGCCGTGATCGCCGGCGACCATGAAGAGGTCACCTGGCCGGAGCCCTCGGAGAACGGTCCCGACCGCCTCGTCGAGTTGCCGGAGGATACGCCCGTAGAGATCCGCATCCTGCTGGTGCCCGGCGAGATCCGTTTCCTGCGCATTCACGGCGATCAAGCCGTCGGGCTGACCGGCCAGTGCGTCCCGCCAACGTTCCACGACGCCGGCCGTGGCGACGGCCGGCTTCATGGCGGCGCCCTCGCATTGCACGACCTCCGCCATCTTGCCGATCAGCGTGACCGGCAACCCGGCCTGCCGGCAGAGGGTCGGGAGCTGCCGCGCGGTGTCGATCGGGCGGGCGAGGTGGACGACGCGCAGGCCGGGCTTGAGGTAGAAGCCCGTCTTTGGGGTGTCGATGCCGGCCACGCCATCCGACCCAGGGCGGACGCAATCGACCAGGCCCTGGCGGTCGAGGCCGCTGCCTCCGACCGCGATCACGCGCGCGACGGAGACGACCTCGCGCACGGCCTCCGCCACCGCCAGGATCTTTTCGAAGCTCGTGATGTCGAGGGAGCCGGTGACGTTGAAGTTGAGCCCGGGGTCGGCCTCGAGGCTGTCGCCCAGGATCATCGTGCCGTCGATCAGCAGGACCGATTCGGACAGCGGCTCGACGACGTGTCCATCGGCGGCCAGCCGGCGGGCGACGTCGGGGCCGACTTCCCGGAACGGCCGGAGCTGGAGGTCGCGCAGGTCCGAGCCGAAGATCGTCTGGTGGCCAAGGTAGGTGTCGGCGCCGGGATAGCCGAGCGCGGTTCGGCCCGCGGCGGCCCCAGGAAACCGCACCCCCGAAAGGGGAACCGCTCCCGCGATTTCGAGGAGCCCGAGGCGGGCGAGATTCGGCACCTCCAGCGGCCGGCCGCCGCGTTCGGCCGCGGCGATCACGTGGAGCAGCGTGTTCGCGCCGGCATCACGGGGCCGGGTCGAGACGGCATCCGCCATCACCCCGACGCCGAGGCCGTCGATGACCAGGAGAATGGCCCGGCTCACCGGTCAGAGCGGGCGGCCAAAGGGATCGAAGAGGCCAAGCAGTTGCGGCCTTAAGTCGCTGTGTCTCAGCACCGCCACGTTGCTCCTGGTAACGAAGACCTGCGTGCGAAATGCCAGCACCACGGGATCGCCCACCGATATTCGGTTGGAGCCCGCGCCCGGTTGCAGGAACCTGTAGTAGTCGATCTGGGTCGGGTCGAGATCCTCGACGCCCAGGCGCAGCGGAGGGTTGCCATGGCTGAAGACCAGGCCGGTGCGCGGATGTCCCCGTCGATAGAACCCTCCGCCGTAGATGGCCACGCGCCCGTCAGGCAGCGTGTGCGAAACCTCCGAGAGGTACACCATCGCGGGAAGCTCGGGCTGCTCATGGTCGACGGCATGAAGCGGCGTCGAACCGGTCAGGGCATGGCCGGGCTCGCCGTGGGTCGCTCCGAGACGCACGAGCTCGGGCAGCGTGGCGACGCAGGAGCCGCTGGGCGCGTTCACCTGGGCAACCGGGATGCCCGCCTGCTCCAGCGCCGCCTTCGCCTCGCGCAGCGTTTGAAGGTTGGGCGTGGCGCAAAAGGTCTCGCGAGCCGCGTCGAACAGCAGGCAGGGAAAGCTCGTCACACCCTCGACCCGAACGCCCGGCAACTGGTCCCGGATCCGCCTCGCGGTCGCGACGGCGTCCTCCAGCGGAATGCCTCCCTCCTGCCCGGCAAAGAAGTGGTCGCGTTCACCACAGACCCGCAGCAGGATCGGCTGGACCATCCCGAGCGACGACGCGGCCCGCGAGACGGCCTCCGCCTTCGCATAGGAGAAGACGGTCACGACCGCGGGCGACCAGCGCAGCAGCGGCTCGATCGCCGCGTTGGGGACCTGGACCAGGTGGCCGACGTTGCCCAGGCCGGCGCCAGACTGGTGCAGGCGAGCCGCCTCCCGGATGTCGATGGCGGTGGCCCGCGGGATGTACCGTGCCACTGCCGCGATCGCCATCGGGTTGCGCCCGAACTGCTTGGAGACGAAGTAGAGGTGGAGGCCGAGGTGCTCGGCCGCGTCGGCCAGGATGCGGGCGTTCCCCTCCACGGCGTCCAGGTCGAGGACGAAGGTGTCAGGGGGAATCCGTCCCGCACGGTGCAGCTCGACGGCCGCGTCGACCAGAGCCGGATTCCGTTTGAGCGTGAATTCGAGCAGCATCCGGCTCAGCCGTCCAGCTGGCCAGCCGTCAGGATGGCGGCCAGGTGAACGGCGAGAAAGTCGACTTCGCTGTCAGGCAGGTCGGCGTGCAGTCGCTGGCGGGCGCGGGTCGCCAGCCGCCGGGCCCGGTGGCGAATGGCCGGCCGGCCGTCCAGCTCGGCGGCGAGCAGCTGGACGATCTCCGCCGGCGCGACATAGGGCGTGCCATTTCTCGCCCGTTCCAGGGCCAGCACCAGATGGTTGACTAGCATGCCCGCCCCGTCGGTGTCGAGCGAGAGCCCGAGCTCGCCGGCGATCTGCGCCATTTCCTCGCGGACGAAGGCGACGACCGCTTCGGTCGCCTGGTTGCTCTCGCGCAGCAGACGGAGCCGGCCCTCGAAGGTGAGCTTCGCTTCGGCATCGATGGACGGGTCCATCACTCAGTAGGAGGGGATACGCGTCCCCTTGAGGACCTGACGCTGGATCCTGAGGACGGTGTTGACGTCGACGTGGTCCGAGAGGAACTTGGCCAGGACGTCGTCGTCCTCGCGCACCGCCAGCACCGCCTGGGTCGCCACCCGGTCCAGCGCGAGGGCCGCATGCGTGGTCAGCGGCGCCGTTTCGATGACGTCGTCGACCGGGGCCGTGTCGAGCACCCACACGGCCGCGTCGACCAGGTCCCGGCGCACCGATTCGATGATCTGCATGTACTGCATGGGCCGGTAGGTGGCGTGCTCACCGAACTCGGCGCGGGACAGGAGGCTCTGGTCGATGGAATCGGGGTCGATCCCGACCCGGAGGCGGCCCTGGGCCGGCCGGCGCCGGCGGATGACGCCGTGGGACTCGACGAAGCTTCCGGGAGCCATCTCCACGGCCGGCGTGATGGCGTGGCCTTCCCGTCGTGCCTCCTCGAGCGCCAGCCCGGAGATGACGGCGAACACCTCGCCGCGGGCAAGGGCGTCCAGCCGCCGCCGCGACCCCGACATGAAGGCCAGGCTCGACGCGATGCCGATGTCGGACATCACCTGGCGCAGCCCGGTGGCCAACCCCTCATAGCGGCGGCTGTAGGGCAGCGGCATCAAGCCGAGCAACTGGTCCTGGCCGGCCAGACGCCAGAGGCGGACCCGGTCGAGCTCGACCAGGAAGGTCCCGTGCCGGCCGCGCGCATCGAGCACCACCCCGGCCTCGGCCTCGACGACGGCGAGCGCCCGCTGCACCGTGTTCACCCCGACCCCGAACCGCCGGGCCAGGTCGCCGACGGCGGGAAGCCGGTCCCCCGGCGACAGCGAGAGGAGATGCCAGCTGATCGCGGCCGCCGTGGAGCCAGCCCGGCTGAGCAAGACGGTTTCATGACGGCCGACCTGTGTGCGCAAGCCCAGCTCATTTTCCGCCGCGGCCACCTCTTGCAGCATCATACCGAAAACGGTATATTCCGCAGTGCTGAGGGGGACAACCGGAAAGCGCGTGCAAGTGAGGGACACATGAAGCAAGCGGAGCGAGCGGCGGTCGCGTCCGGCGGCGGGCGATTCGGACTTCTTCAGAAGAACGCGATCACGGTGCTGGGGGCGGTCGCCCTGGCCATGGCGTTCATGGCGCCCGGCGGGAGCACCTTCTTCGAGACCCAGCCGGCCGCGGCGGGAGCGGGCTTCGCCACCCCGCTGGGGTTCATCCTGGCGCTGCTGGTGTGCCTGATCGTCGCCAGCACGATCGCCAGTTTCGCGAAGAAGCTTCCCGCGGCGGGCTTCGCCTACACCTTCAACACGCAGGGGTTGGGCAAACGAGCGGGGTTCATCTCCGGCTGGATCCTGGCGCTCTCCTACGGCATGGTCGGGCCCATGATCTTCCCGGCGCTCGGGGCCTTCAGCTCCGACTTCCTGAAATCGCAGTTCAACCTCTCGCTGCCCTGGTGGCTGCTCATGATCGGCTTCGTCATCGTCATCTGGGCGATCGTCGCCAGAGGCGTGAGCGTAACGGCCACCACCGCGCTGGTCTTCCTGGTCATCGAGGTCGGCGTGTTCGTCGCGCTCGGTCTGACGATCGTCTTCAAGGGCGGCGCCGAAGGGGTGTCGCTGGGCCCATTCAACCCGGCCAACTCGCTCAGCGGGGTCTCGGGGCTGGGCATCGGCATGCTCTGGGGCATCCTGGCCTTCGTCGGCTTCGAGTCGGCCGGGACGCTGGGCGAGGAGACCGCCGATTCGAAGCGCAACATCCCCCGCGCGCTGTACGCCGCGGCCGGCATCATCGGTCTCTTCTACGTCTTCGTCATGTATGCGGCGGTGATCGGGTACGGCCGGCACCACATGAACGCGCTCGTCGGAGACAGCACGCCCTGGTTCACCCTGGTCAAGAACTACTGGGGTGCCGGCGTCAGCTGGATCCTCGCCCTGACCGTCATCAACAGCTCCTTCGCCAACATGATCGCGGGCAGCAACGCCGCCATCCGGGTGGTGTTCGCCATGGGCCGCGAGGCCATCTTCCCTTCAGTGCTTGGCCGGACCAATGCCAAGGGCACACCGTTCACGGCGGCCACGGGCTACATGGGCTTCTCCCTGGTCATCGGCCTGGCGGTCGGACTCCTGATCGGACCGTTCGGAGCCTTCGCCTTCTTCGGCTCGATCCTCGGCCTGGGGATCGTCCTGACCTGGATCCTGCTCAACATCTCGCTGATCGTCTTCTATCGCAGCCGCTATCCGCAGGAGTTCTCGATCGTCCGCCACGGCATCCTGCCTGTGGTGGCCAGCGTCCTGATGCTGCTGCCGCTGTATGGTCAGCTCTGGCCGATTCCGGCATTCCCGAACAACCTCGTGCCCTACATCGTGCTGGCCTGGGTCGTGATCGGCTTCGTCTACCTCGTCACCATCCAGCGCAGCCGGCCGACCGTCTTCAACGGCATGGGCCGGGTCTGGGTGGACGACCCGTTGATCCTGGAGCCGCCTCGGCCCTGACCTGCGGGCGAAGGTAGGGTTGTCCTGATGCGGGTTCTGGTCTACGGGATGGCGCGCACCCGCGTCGCCGAACTGGTCCGGGCCCACGGCGGGCCGGACACGACGGTTCGGGCCGTCTCGGACTACGAGGCGGCCATGAACCTGCGCGCCGGCCGCGTCGACCTCGGGATCGGCGTCTGCCAGAGCGGGGCCGGGGGTGCGCTGGCGGTGGCGCGGGCGCTCCTCGGCACCCACCTCTGCCTCCAGGTCTCCTCGCCCAGCCGTCCGCCCCAGGAGGAGGAGATCCGCCGGGCCGTCAAGGAGGGACGAAAGGCGTTTGGCATCGCCCTGTCCCACATCGAGATCGCGGTTCCCCTGATCATGGCGGCCGCCGGGGAGGCGCACTCCCAGAAGTCCGCGGCCGCCTCGTGACCATCGCCCTCCGATTGCTCCTGATGGGGCTGCTCGGGGCGCTCGCCACCCTGGTGGCGCATCGCGGCTGGTCCGCCTATCACGATGGACTGCGTCCCATGATCAAGGACATCGCCGAGGGCAAGATCGATCGGCGGACCGCCTCGAAGACGACCTGGGACATCTCGATCGGGTTCATCGTCTCGTACGCGCTGCCCTTCAGCCTGATCACGGGGATCATGGGGAACCTGATCCTCTTTCTCGGGGCTGACCTGCTCGGCGTGGCCGTGCCGATGTCGTCCCTGGCGCTGGCCGCCGGCTTCGTCTGGGGCGTCGGCTCGTCCGCGGTGGTGTCGGCCGGGCCCTGGGTCTTCAATCACCTGCCACGCCCGATCGGCAGCGACCTGCTGGCGATCGGCGCCCCGCTTCCCTATCTCCTCCCCCTGATGCCCGTGGTCGCGATCAACTCGCAGTTCGGGCAACCCAGAGGCTGGCAGGCGACGGTCGGCGTGCTCGCCATCTTCGGCATCGCGATCTGGCCGCTCCATCCGGTCGCGGCGGCGACCATCAGCTTCCTCGCCGGCCTGGCCCTGCTCCTCTGGTGGGCCACACGCGAACGTCCGGCGGAGATTCCCGAGTTTCCCCCCGACTTCGACCAGGGAGCCGCCACACTGCGGCGCGGACTGCCGCCCTTGATCGCGATCGGCGCGCTCCTCGGCTTGATGGGGTCGCTCTTCTGGATCGCCGGCGATCCCGGCGTCACCATGCTGCTTGGCTTGCACCATCCGGTCGAGGCCGGCCTGCTCTCGATCCTCTCCTGGATCGGCTTCCTGCCGCTGACCGTCCTGACCTCCCTTGCCAGCGGCGCCTACACGTCGGCGGGCAATCCCGATGGACTGCTGGGGGTGTCGTACCTGGTACCCTTCGCTCCGATCGCCGCCCTGCTCGGCGCCGCCATCATGGCGGGTGAGGTCCGCTGGCTGAAGCGCATCGAGCGGGCCCTGGCCCACCGGCCCGGCCTCCATTCCGCCGGCGTCGCGGTCCGGGACGGCATGCACACGGTGCTGGACGTGTCGTTCCTGCTGGGCGGGGCCTACAGCGCGAACCTGATCTGGCCAGGGGTCGGCGTCGTCATCGTCGGCCTGGCCTGGGTGGTGAACGAGGCGACCGGCGTGCGCGTGATGCGGCTGGGGATCGGGCCGATGGGCGCCATCGCGACCGGGGTGCTGCTCAACCTGTTGCTCGTCCTCAAGCTGGTTCCGGGCGGCGCATGACCACGCAAGCCATCGAGACCCATCCCCTCCCGCACATCACCATGGCGCAAGCCCGCGCCATGCAGTTCCGGTACGTCGACATCATCGCCCGCCACTTCACCGGCACCGAGATCCTGCAGTCCGGGGACTACGGCGTGGTCCCGCCCCTGGGCCGGCCGCGCTACACGGCGAAAGTCGAGGCGGTGCTGGCCGAGTTCTTCGAGACGGAGGACGCCGCCCTGGTCCGGGGCGCCGGCAGCGGAGCCCTTCGCGCGGTCTGCATGGGTGTGCTCCAGCCAGGCAGCCGGGTGCTGGTCCATGCCGCCCCCGTCTACGCGACCACGTCGGTCACCTTCCGCGCCATGGGGATCGAGCTGGTACGGGCCGACTTCAACGACCTGGCGCGGGTCACGACGACGCTCCGGGAGCAACCGGTCGATGCCGTCTACGTCCAGCACTCCCGCCAGCTCCTCGAGGACCGCTACGACGTCGCGGAGCTGATCAGGACCTGTCGCGCCGAGGCGGCCGCGGCCCCGATCCTGGTCGACGACAACTACACCGTCTTCCACAGTCCCCGGATCGGCGTTCAGCTGGGTGCCGATCTCTCGGCCTTCTCGCTCTTCAAGATCCTCGGCCCGATCGGCATCGGTTGCGTGGTGGGGCGCGCGGCGCTGATCCGGCGGCTGCGGACGGATGCGTATTCCGGCGGTTCGCAGGTCCAGGGCCCGGAAGCCATGGACGCGCTTCGCAGCATCGTCTTTGCGCCGGTGCAGCACGCGCTGGGGGCCGAGGTCGTCGACGAGATCGTGCGGCGTCTGAACGCCGGAGAGGTCCCGGGCGTGGTGCGCGCCTACGTCGGGAACCACCAGGAGCGGAACGTGATGCTCGAGCTGGAGCGGCCGATCGCTCCGCTCGTCGTCCAGGCCGCCGATGCGTTGGGCGCGAGTCCTTATCCGGTTGGTTCCGCGTCTCGCTTCGAGGTCGGGCTGCTCATCTACCGCCTCTCGCGGGCGATGATCGAAGCCGATCCGTCCCTGGCCGAGCGCTTCTTGCGCGTGAACCCGTTTCGGGCCGGCGCCGACACCGTCATGCGCATCCTGAAGGAGGCGATCGCGACCGCCAGTGCCCGTGCCACGACCGCCCGGGGAGGCGCCGGCGCATGAGCGTGGGCACGGCCGGCGTGTCGACCAGGAACCAGGCGATGGTCTCGACCATCCTCGGGCCGGTCAAGCCGTCCGAGCTCGGACCCGTATCCACCCACGAACACCTCCTGGTTTTCGACGACGAGGCGATGGTCCTCCGCGAGCTGGCCGCCTTCAAGGACGCCGGCGGCTCGACGCTGGTCGAGTGCACCACGCTTGGGATCGTCGACATCCAGCATCGCGGGCGGCATGCCGAACGGCTGGCCTGGCTGTCCCGCCAGAGCGGCGTGAAGATCGTGGCGGGCACGGGCTTCTACAAGGAGCCGAAGCTGCCCTCCTTCGTCGCCGACTGGACGGTGGACCAACTGGCGGCGCACATGATCCGGGAGATCCGCGAGGGCATCGGCGGAACCGCCCACCGCGCCGGCATCATCGGCGAGGTGGGATCCAGCAACTATCGTGTCTTTCCCACCGAGGAGAAGGTGCTGCGAGCGGCGGCTCGGGCCCAGCTCGCAACCGGTGTGGCGATCAGCACGCACACCGGGCGGGCCACCATGACCGACAAGCAGCTCGACATCTTCGAGCAAGAAGGGGTCGACCTGGGGCGTGTCGTGATCGGTCACCTTGACGTCTACCCGCGGCTCCACGAGAAGCGGCACGTGTACGACGAAATCCTGGCACGCGGTGCCTACGCCCAGTTCGACACCCTGGGGAAGGAGGGGTTCTTCGAACTCGAGCTCGATCCCGGCTACGGCCAGAAGTTCCCCTACGACCGTGACCGGGCGGAAATGGTGGCCGAGCTGGTGGAGGCGGGACACATCGACCACATCCTCCTGGCCTGTGACGTCGACACGCTGTCGCTGACCCGCACCGGTGGGGGTGGCGGCTACGCGCGCGCGATGACCTTCCATCAGCTCCTCCTCGAGGCGGGGCTGAGCCGGGAGCAGATCGGGCGCATCACGGTGGACAATCCGCGCGCCCTGCTCGGCGTCATGCCGGTGTCCTGAGGGCGATCGACGTGGGCGCCGCGGCCGCCCCGCAACCGACGCGGTGGATGCGGGCGGAGATCCTTGAACAGCCGGAGGGCGTCGCCCGGCTGGCGTCGCAGCTGAGCCACGTGCGGGAAATCTGTGAGACCGCTCGCCGCTACCAGCCACGCTTTGTCCTCTACGTCGCCCGAGGGACCAGTGACAACGCCGCCGTCTACGGCAAGTACCTGACCACCATTCGCGCGGGGCTGCCGGCGGGCCTGGCCGCCCCGAGCACGGCCACGCTCTACGGCGCGCGGGTCGATCTCCGCCACTGCTGGACGATCGGCATCAGCCAGAGCGGCGCCACCGCCGACGTCGCGGAGTTCCTCGCGCAGGCCCGCGAACAGGGCAGCCTGACGCTGGCGATCACCAACGATCCCAGCAGCCGGCTGGCGACCACCGCCGACATGCTGCTGGACACCCAGGCCGGACCCGAGCGGGCGGTCCCGGCGACGAAGACCTACACCAGTCAGCTCGCGGCGCTGGCGATGCTCTGGAGCGTCTGGACATCGGACGTCGAATCCGTGGAGGCGCTGGGCGGCGCGGTTCCCCAGGCCATGCGGACAGCGCTGGCGGAGGAGGCGGTGGCGGCTGAGCTGGCCCGCTCCGCCCTGGTCGGTGATCGTCTGCTGGTGACCGGCCGCGGCTACAACTACGCGACCAGCCTGGAGACGGCCCTGAAGCTGACCGAAACGAGCTACGTCAGCGCGATGGCGTTCTCGGCCGCGGACCTCCTGCACGGCCCGCTCGCCATGGTCGAACCGACCCTGCCGAGCCTCGTGTTCGCCATCCCGGGCCCGACCTACCCGAGCGTGGTGGCGCTCCTGCGAGAACTGCGGAGCCGGCGCGGGCCCGTGATCGTCATCGGCCCGGCGGGCGAGGCGCTGAGCATGAGCGAGACCGCGCTCCGGCTTCCCGGCGGGCTCCCCGAGCACCTCTCACCCCTGCTTGCCATCGTGCCCGCCCAGTTGATGGCCTATCATCTCGCCCTCCATCGCGGGATCGAGCCCGACCACCCGCGTGGGCTGTCCAAGGTGTCCGGAGCCGGCTAAGCGACCCACGCCCCCGTGACTCGCTGGCGTCAGGGCTGATCGGGGAACCCGTGGCCGGGTTGTAGCGTTATGCGAGCATGGCTGCGCGGTTCACGCCGCACGTCGCCACCATCCCGGCCCCCGGGCAGCCGAGCCTTCGGCTGGGCGGGCGGGCGATTCCGGTGGTCCTGCCCAGGTGGGGCGACCCGCGGATCCGGCTGGGCATCGTCATCATCAGCCTCCAGGTCCTGGGGCAGACGGTCCTGCGCTTCAAGCTGTCGATCGCCCAGATCCTGGTCTCGATCGCGGTCTGCGCGCTGGTCGAGGCCGGCATCACCTACTGGCGGCAGGGCGCTCTCGTCTGGCCGGCGAGCGCGATCCTGACCGGCAACAGTACGGCGTTCATTCTGCGCGCGAACGGGACCCGGCCGGGCGACTGGTGGAGCCTGAACGGCGTCGAGTGGTTCATCCTCGCGGCGCTGATCGGGATCCTGTCCAAGTACGTGATCCGGGTCGGGGACCGCCACGTGTTCAACCCGTCCAACCTCGGGCTGGTCGCGATCTTCCTCCTCGCCGGCGCGCGGCACGTGTTCCCGCAGTACCTCTACTGGGGACCGATCGGTCCACCGGTCATCCTGGCGCTGGTCGTCATCGCTGCCGGCGCGATCTGGATCCTGCGGCCGCTGCGGATGTGGCCCATGGTGGCGGCATTCGCCGGCGCATTCGCGATCCTGATCGCGATCGAGGCCGCAGTCCAACGCTGCTTCCTCGCCACCTGGCACACCGGGCCGGTGTGCGGAGCCGACTCCTGGCTGAACCTGGTCCTCTCGCCGGAGCTGCTCGTCTTCCTCTTCTTCATGATCTCGGACCCGAAGACGGCGCCCCGAGCGACGGACGCCCGCATCCTCTACGGATTCCTGATCGCGCTGGTGGCGGCGGGGTTGGTGCTGGTGCAGCCGTCCGAGTTCGGGATCAAGGTTGCGATCCTCGGCAGCCTCACGGTCGTGTGCGCGCTGGTGCCCTTCATGGAGCGGGCGTTCAGGGGCGAAGGGAGCACCCTCCACCCCAACCCTCCCCCGAAACGGGGGAGGGACCTGTCGGGAGGGAGGGACCTCAGGTGGCTGGCGGTGGCGATCATCGCGATCGCGGTGCCGATCAGCGTGATCCGACTCTCGGCCGACCCGCTGGTGGTCGCGATCGACGGGCGGGGCTCGCCGCCCGCGTCCTTCAGCTCTGGGCCGATTCCTCGCGATATTCCAACGCAATAGCGGGACCCGGGATCGCGGCAGGGGCGCGCCTCGTCGAGAGGATCGAGCCGATCAGGATCAGCGCGAGGCCAAGGCCGGCCCCGATCGTGAACGGCTCATGCAACACGAGGACGCCCAGGACGAGGGCGATCGCGGGGTTGAAGTACGTGAAGACCATCGCGCGAACCGGGCCCGCCTCGGCGATCAGCGCAAAGAAGATGAGGAAGGCGAGCGCCGTGCAGACGACGCCCAGCACGGCGACCGCGAGCGCAACCTGGATCGGGGGGAACGCTGCCGGCAGCTGGCCGAGCGCGATCGGCGAGTAGGCGAGCGCCGTCAATCCGAGCGAGGCGGCCACCACGCCCACCGAGGGCGCCGATCGGAGCCGGCGCGCGATGATCATGGGGCCGATCGAGTAGCAGATCGCCACGACGCCGACCTCGCCGACCGCGCCGAGGTCGTGGGCCGAGACATTCAACCCGACCAGCGTGGCCACCCCGAGGAAGCCCATCATCAGCCCGATGAGACGCCGGGCGTCCGGCCGGTCGTCACCCGCCGTCAGCCAGGCGAGCACGGCGCCGATCAGCGGGACCGCGGCGATCATCAGGCCGGTCAGCGAGCTGGACAGCCGGCGCTCCGCGTCCGCGAGCAGGAACCAGGGGATCGCGATCTCGACGAGCGTGTAGGCGACCAGCGGTCGCCAGTGGCGAATGAGCGGACGGAGCTCGTCACGCGACGCGGCCACCGGCAGGAGGATGATGGCGCCGATCAACGTCCGCAAGAAGACGAGCGTGGCCGGATGGAGGCCGCCGACCGCGACTTTGATCAGCAGATAGGGGATGCCCCAGACGAATGCCATGGCGGCAAAGAGGACCCATCCGCGGCGCGTCATCCGAACATGCTAGAGACTGAGCGGCCCGACCCTCCCCGCAAGGGGGGAGCGACCGGAGGGGAGTCAGCGGCTGATGCCGAAGGCCTGCGTCACCGAGCCGGCGCCAACCGACTGATACTGGCGCGGCACGCCGAGCTGGTCCGCGATCGTCCCGGCCAGCGCGAAGTGGCCGAGCGCGGCGCCCGAGGTATGCGTTTGGAGGTTGGGTGCGACCACCAGCAGGGCGACCTGATTCGAGAACCCGTTGGATTCGTCCCAGGTGATGTACAGCGTCCCACTCTGCTTCCAGGCATCGGACGCCGTGATCTGCGGCACGACCGTCGACAGCCACCGGTCCGCGGTCGCGGTCGAACAGTCGTGGCCCGAGTGGCACATGTCCGGCCCGAGCCAGGCGAACTGCGGCATCGTTCCGGCGAGGTCCGCCTGGAGCTGCGAGAAGGGGACGACCTGGGAGGGGCAGCGGTCGCCGTAGTAGGCAAACGGATTGTGCTTGAGCGCGTAGGGGTAGGGGCTGGAGAAGCAGTTGCCGGTGAATCCCTCCTCGTACGCCTTCCAGGTGATGCCGGCGGCGTCGAGCTGGGCCGTCAGCCCGCTGTTGGGGAGCGCGTGAAACCCGTCGTCGCGGATGCCCCAGGTGGACCCGGAGGTGATCGCCAGGTAGTTGGGCAGACTCGGGTGCGCGACCGCCTGGTAGTTGGTGGCCACCCCGTACTGAGCAGCGAGGCCGGCGAGGTACGGTTGCGCCATCGCCTGCTGGTAGGAGCGATTCTCGAGCACGATCACGAACACGTGGGCGGGGGGCGGCGTCGGGGTCGGAGTTGGGGTTGGCGCCGGCGTCGACGTCGCCACGGCGGAGGTGTCGGGCGACACGGAGCGGGCCGGCGTGGTCGCCGAGGGCGACCCGCAGGCACTCATCAGCACGCCGACGACAAGCAGGAGCCCCCTGACCCTGAGCCGGGTCATGACTCCGTCGTGTCGATGGAGAGTGCGAGCTTGGGGCAGCTGGCGACCGCCCGCAGCGCGTGCGGCATCAGCTCCGGCGTGATCGGTTTCGGATCGAGAATCGGGTAGCCCCAATCGTCCGACCGAACCCGCTCGGGGAAGAGCTCGGCGCAGAGGCCGCGGCCGTCGCACGTGATCGGGTTTACGCGAAGCCGGTTCACGGTCATCGCCATCCATCCTGGACCTTGGCCGCCGGCAGGACCGACGGCGACTGGCTGCCGCGACAGGCTCCGCGCTGCAGGTGCGCGCTGAGATCGCCGGCGAACGTATCGAGCGCGCTGCGCAGCAGGGCGACCGCGCCGTCCGGATGGTGGCAGGCGCCGCGGTGCCCGGACAGCTGGCCCGTCCACCGACGCAGGCGTTCGACCTCGACCGGCTTGGCCCGACCGGTGGCGACCTTCGCGATCGCGGACGACAACGCCGGCAGGCCGTTGAAGCAGGGCCCGCACTGGCGGGCGCTCTCACCCGCGAGGAAGCTCATGATGCGCGCGGTTTCGGTCAGGCCGCAGGACGATGGCGGCAGCGCGATGAGGACGCCCGCGTTGACCTCCTGCAGCGGGCGCGCCCGAGCCCGGTCGACCCAGTGGCCGAAGTACCCGCCGAGCAGCAGCGTTGTGGCCCCGCCGTCGCCGGCCGCCGCGAGGGCGTCCTCGACGGTCGCCGCCGCGGAGAGCTCGTAGACGCCCGGCTGCGCGACGGCGCCGCGCACGGTGACCATCATCGCCCCGGGCGCGGCGCTGCTGCCGAGCTCGCGAAACCAGCCATCGCCGTGCCGCGCGATCAGGGCGGCCCAGGCGAGCGTCTCGGCGTTCTGGACCAGGGTCGGGCGGCCCCGCACGCCCCTGTCGAAGGGGCGGGGCGGGGTGACCGTGGGACGCGCCGGTCCCCCATTGACGAAATGGACGAGCGCCGTCTCCTCACCCGCGACGTAGCGGGAGGGCGCGTCGATCAGGTCGATCGCGAGCCGCTCACGCCGCTCGGGGATGGCAGCGCGGATGGCCTGGTGCGCATCGACCGCCTGGCGGTTGACCGCGACCACGACCTCGCTCGCCCCGACCGCCCGGGCGGCCATGATCGCGCCGTCGAGGACGAGATGGGGCCGATAGGTGAGGAGCATCCGGTCCTTCTCGCTGGAGGGATCGGCTTCGACGCCGTTGACGAGCACGACGCCCCGGCCGGCTGCCCGCGCCGCGACCGCGTGCCACTTGACGCCGGTGGGAAAGCCCGCGCCGCCCCGGCCGCGCAGGCCGCTCGCCTCGATCAGCGCGACGTCGGCAGGCGAGCTCATGGGCATCGGGCCGTAGTGGGCGAGGTGCGCGGCAAGGTCTTCGGCCTGCGCCGGGCCGATGCTGGGAAGCACGATGCCGGCGGATCCCATCGGAGCGAGGGGGTCGATCATGCCGCCTGTGTCACCAGCACGCCCTGCACCGAGCCGTCCGCATTCTGGACGAGCCGCTGGACGGCGAGCTGGGTCATCCCGCAGATGGCGGTAAGCCCCTGGCTGACCGCGGCCTGGGTCGAACAGACGGCTTGCGCGTTATGGGTGACGGCGACGCTGACGGCGGTCGCGTTCGGGTCACTGATCGTGATCACGACCTGGAGCGCCGGGTCGCGCACGTCGCTGAGCGTCACCAGGGCGCCGCCACTTGGCGTCTGCGTCAGGGATCCCTGGAGCTGGTCGTTGAGCCCGCGCGGCAGCGTGTACGCCGAGGCGGTGGAGGCGCCGTTCGAGGTTGACTGAATCAGCAGGTTGGCGGGCGTCCCGGCGGCGATCGCCCAGCCCGGCCGCAGCGGGCCCATCAGCAGGAAGGCGATCAGCGCGACGGCGCCACCCGCGGTCGCGATGGCGAGGACGCCGTGCGATGCGGAGCGGGCCGCGGAGACCGCGTACGCGCGCCAGGCCAGCGCCACAAAGACGGCTGTGACGCAGGCGAAATTGATGAGCAGGGCCCACCACGCCCTGGTGTCGCTGCCGGTCCCGACGCCGTGCAGCAGCGCCAGCGGCCAGCTCACGTAGGCGAGCAGGTGAATCAGCCGCCAGGCTCCGTAGCCGAACAGGCCTCGAACCAGGCTCGTGATCACGAGCGCGATGAAGAGTTCGGCAGCCACCACGCCGAGCCCCATCCAGAGCCGGCGGTAATCGGAGGCGAAGGGGATGAGCGCGTCCTTCAGCCCGAGGTGGGCGAAGGAGTCGACGATCGCGGTGACGATGTGGAGCACGAGGAAGACGAGGGTCAGCAGCGACAGGTTGCGGTGCAGGCTGCTGGTGACGAAGCGCGGCACCCCGGCCGTCGTCCAGCGCCCGTTGGTGAGCACGCCGAGGACGACGCTCGCGGTGAGCAGGACCAGCAGCACCATGCCGGCGCTGCGCGTCGTGTACCAGAAGACGCTCGGGCCGCTCACGCGGCCACCGTCTCGGCGACCGGCCAGCCGTTGACGTAAGTGACCGCGCCGTCGAGCCGGACCAGGCGCGCGGGCAGGTGGTGCTCGCGCAACCAGGAGATAGCGTGCTCGCCCCAGACGATGGACGCGGTCGCCGCGGTGTTGGCATCGACGCAGGTGGCCGCCACCACGCTGGCGGTCCGCCAATACTCGGCGGCCGGCAGTCCGGTGCGCGGGTCGAGGATGTGATGGCGCTCGACGCCCCCCTGCCGCCAGCGGCGCACGGTCGTGCTGGAGGTGGCCAGCGCGCCGGAGCGAAGCGTGATGACCTGACCCGGTCCGTCCAGGGGGGCGGCGTGGTCGTCCGTCACCAGGATGGGCCAGCCGTCCTGGGGGGCCTCACCGGCGATCGCCAGGTCGCCGCCGAGGGAAACCAGTACCCCCTCCCCCGGCGTCCCCTCGAGGGGGAAGGAAGCATGCTCGCGGATGGCGGCGTGGGCGGCGGTGGCGGCGCGGTCGGCGGCCAGGCCCTTGGCGATCGCACCCAGGTCGATCTCGTGACCGCCCCGAATGCGGACGGTCAGCGTGCGCCGATCCATCTCGATCACCCCGACGCCGCCGGCCGGCTGGACGATGATGCCCACCGGGCCACCGTCGCGCAGATCGGCGAAGTCGCGATCATAGCCCAGCAGGCGGATGCCCCGACCCATGGTCGGGTCGACGGCGCCGTCGGTCATCCGGCAGGCGCGCACGGCCGCCTCAAGGGCGGCGAAGAGCAAGGGGGACACCTGCGTGGGAGCGCCTGATCCACGATTGAGGACGGCCAGCTCGGAGTCCGACCGGAAGCGGCTGCAGGTCTCGTCGATCGCCTGCAGCTCGCGCTGCACGGCGGCGACGGCGGGCGCGAGCGCACCCTCCGAGGCGGTCAGCACCCGCACCCCGGTGCCCAGCGCCGGGAAGCCGGCGGTCGCGATCACGGGATCAGGAGCCGCCAGAGACGACGACGGGCGGCTGCAGGCCGCCCCCGAACGTCGAATCCGCTGGAGCCTGCGGGGTGATGCCGCCCTGCTCGCTTGAACCCGAGGTCGTGGTCGACGCGCCCGCGTCCGAGCTTGTAGTGGTGGCGGCGGCGGCCGATTGGTGTCCGTGGAAAGTGTCGGCGGCGGCGATCCCGAGGACGCCGGTCAGGCCGATGGCGCCCACGGCCACGGCCCAGGTCCAGCCCTGGACGAGGTCCAGGCCGGCCCGGCGCGCGGCGGCGCGTCCCCCGAGGTCATCAGGCTGCATGGCTCCATCATGATGACCGAACCTGACGAAATCGTGAGCAAATGGTGAGAAGATATTAAGAACGGGCTGCAGGCCTGTGCCGTATATCGGTAGCGCAGCCGATGCAGATCTGATGACAACGCCGTATCATTGTCCCCGGGTCCCAATGTCCGTATCCAAGCGTGGCCGATCGATCAAGCGGCCCGTCCGGAAGGTGAAGCCACCCCCTCGGGTCGGGGGACGCAAACGCGTGCCTCGGGCGCCAGTCGACTTCGAGCAGCGATTCCGGCTGCTCGTCGAGTCGGTGCGGGACTATGCCATCTTCATGCTGGATCCGGGTGGCCACATCGCCACCTGGACGGTCGCCGCCGAGCGGCTGAAGGGATACACCGCCGACGAGATCATCGGCCGCCATTTCTCGATCTTCTACGGCCAGGCCGACCGGGCGGCCCGCAAGCCGGACTGGGAGCTGGAGGTGGCC
>DASQGL010000035.1:0-8480 GCA_035632635.1 Candidatus Limnocylindrales bacterium | reverse complement strand
TACCGCGCCCTGGTCCTCCACTGCGACCGGTTCGGCAACGTGGTCACGAACACCCCGCCCCGGGCCTTACCCAGGCTGCGATCGGTGAACGGGCGGCCGGTGCGCCCGGTGCGCACCTACGAAGACGGCCAGGACGGCGAGCTGATCGCCCTGATCGGGAGCAGTGGACGCCTCGAGCTCGCGGTGCGGCAGGCGTCGGCGGCCGAGCGGCTCGGCGTCCGGCCGATGGACACCCTGCTGCTGACATGACGGTGCCCAGTGTGGTGCGGGGACAGGCTCCGGCCGTCCCGGCCGCCACCATGCGGTCGGCCGACCAGGAGGCTGCGGCGCGTTTTCGGGTGGAACCGATTCAGCTCATGGAGGTCGCTGGTTTTCAGATCGCGCGCCTGCTCAGCTCGCTGCTCGAGGGAGTCAACGGGCGTCGCATCGCAGTGGTCGCGGGCAGCGGCAACAACGGCGGGGATGCGCTGGTCGCGGCGCGCCATCTCCACAACCGGGGCGCCCTGGTGCGCGTGGGCATCCTGTCGGCCCCCGGCGGATTGGCCGCCGCGCACCTGGAGACGGTGCGGGCCCTGCAGATTCCGGTTGAGGCGGCTGCCGCATCCTTTGCCGGCCGAACCGAGTGGATCGTCGACGGCCTTTTCGGCACCGGCGTCCGGCTTCCGCTCAGACCGGAGGCCGCCGCCCTGATCGCCTCCACGAACGCGTCCGGCATTCCGATCCTGGCCGTCGACCTGCCGTCCGGACTCGACGCCGACACCGGTGCCGGAAGCGAGACCTGCGTGCGGGCGACCGCGACCGTGACCCTGGGTCTGCCCAAGCCCGCACTGCTCGACGCGCCGTCGACCGGCCGCCTGTTCGTGGCGGACATCGGGCTCCCGAGCGAGCTGTTTGCCGGACGGGAGGACGCCATCCGCACGCTTTTCGCGGCGGATACCCTGGTCGAGCTCGTCTGATCCCGGCCGTGGCGGCGCCCCGAGTTGACGCCAACCGCCGTCGCGACTAGACTGCATCCATCTCGGTCACGTTCCACCCCACGTCTTCCTGATGGACCAGATCTCGGCTTCGGCCCCGCCCGTCGGCGTCTGGACGACGCCGCTTGAGCGCGAGTTCTCGGCTCAGTTCCCGGCGGTGCTCAACTACGTGATCCGGCTCACCGATGACGTCGAGGCTGCGCCCGCCATCGCCTGCGAGGCGTTTCGGCAGGCGATCGCGCGCTCGAGTGATCTGACCTCCCCCACGGCGCGGATCGAGGTCCTCCGGCAGGCCACCGAGCTGAGCCGGCAGTGGTTACGCCCGCGGCGGTGGTTCCGTCGCCGCGCGGCACCCGCGATCGTCTTGACCGGCTTCCCCGAGCCCGAGGCCCGCCGCGCACTGCGGCGCGAGACCGTGCAGCGCGCCCTCAGCGCCATGTCCTTCGACGGCCGCGCCGCGCTGCTGCTCCGCGACTACCTGAGGCTGCCCTACGACGAGCTCGGCCTGGTGATCGGCGTCCCTCCACGCAAGCTGGTCCACGCCCTCGACCGAAGCCGCGCCGAATTCGCCGAGATCTATGACTACATCAAGTTCTGAGACGAGCCGCGGGGCGCGCTGCACCCGGATCTCGCCCAGTGCCATCCTGGACGACCGGCTGACCGGGCGCGACCTCGACTGGGCGCGCGACCACCTGCGGCGGTGCGACACCTGCCGGGACCGGATCGACGATTTCCAAGAGATGCGGCTGCGCCTGGAGCGCCTGGGACACGCCCCGGTTGGACCCGCGGCCATCGAAGACGCGCTCCTCCTGGTCGTGCCGGACGCGCTCAGACCCGTCCCGAGTCAGGCGCGGTTGGTACGCGGCGTCCCCACCGCCGCGGCGGCTTCGGTGGAGGTCAACCGCGGCACCGAGATCCCCACGCTCCTCGAGCGCGGGGCGCTGGGGACGCCCGGCACGACCGACATCGCGAGCGTGCCCGACCTCCTCAGCGAGCTGGAGCAGGAGATCTTCCGTGATCGTTCCTGGGGGGACGATCCATCCGGGCTGCTGCCCGGCACGCTGCTCGGCGACGAGGTCGAACAGGAGCAGGCCTCCCCGGCACCGCTCGAAGAGCCCCCGACGGCCCGAACCGAGCCACCCCAGGCGACGGGGCCGCTGATCGCCGGGGGCCAGGCCTCGCCGGCGGAGGAGCCGCCGAAGGTTGACGAGCCGGTCCCGGCCCTGCGTGAGGTGCCCGTCGAGTCCGGCCTGCGACCGCCGCCCGACGAGCCGGCGCTTCCTCCGGCCATGCCCGCCGAGGCGGACGTGCTCGCGGAACCGGATCTTCAACCGCACCCACAGGTGACGCCCGCAGGCCCCAGCCGTTCGGATCGCGCGCTGCGGCTGGCGGTTGGGCTCGGAGCCGCGGCGTGCGTCCTCCTGGCCGCCCTCCTCTACGAAAGCGGCTGGATCCTCGGCCCGCACGTCGCATCGGTGACGCCCCAGGCGTCCCCGTCAGCGCCCGCCCGTCACTCGCCGACGTCCGCGCCGACCATCAGGGCGACGGCCACCCAGGCGCCGACCCCGACCCCGGCGGTCGTGCTCGCCACCCTGGGCGATGGGGTCACGGGAGAATCGGTCTTCCGCATCCGGCCCGGGACCGCCGTGCCCACCTACACCCGGCTCGTCTTCGATCTCACCGGACGCGGCCTGCCGACCATGGTCGTGGCGCAGCCCGACCCCCTGCACCTCCAGGTCACCTTCCGCTCGACCGGCGGGGCCAGCGTCCCGGTGGGCGGGATCCACAGCCCGCAGGTGTCGGGCCTGGAGCCGGCCGTCCAGCAGGGACCGGATCTCGTGATCACGATCGACCTCGCCCATCCGGTTCGACTGACCGACTTCACGCTCCCACCGGCCGCCGGGTATGCGCCCAGGCTGGTCCTGGACCTGCACAACCCCTGAGGCCGGCTTCCAGATCAGCAGGCCGCCGCCGCGTGGCGGCTCGCCTGGTGCGCCATCGCCATGATGGTCAGCATCGGATTGACGCCCGAGGCGCTCGGCAGGGCGCTGCCGTCCGCGATGAACAGCCCCTTGACCTGATGAGATTGGGCGTCCTCGCCGATCACGGAGGTGGCTGGATCGATGCCCATCCGGCAGGAGCCGAGCTGATGAAACGACACATACGCCATCTGACCCGGCCCATAGCCGTGCCGGTCGACCTCGGCCATGTAGGCCTCGACGCCCCCCGGCTGGCCCGGGCGATAGGGCACGTAGGCGCTCTGGCTGGTGAAGACCTCGCGCGCGCCGGCGGCCTCGAAGATCCGGACGGCGGCCTCGATACCCCGCCGCATGTGGCGGAGGTCGTAGTCGCTGAGCCGGTAATGCACGCGCGCCATGCCGTCGCGCGCCTCCACCCGCCCGCCGTCTCGATCCCGTAAGAGAACGCCGATCAACGACATGTTGGGGAGCGCCCGCATGAGGCGGTTGTACGCCGGGGCGCCCCGCCAGGGCGTGACGAGCGCGAGCAGGGCGGGATGGAGGGGAGCGGATTCCATCTTCGGCCCGAAGTGCTCGCCATCGAGGTTCGAGAACTCGTCCGAGTAGATGGCCTGGAGCGTTCCCTCCCAGGGGCGGATGGCCTCGTCGAAGATCGCCGAGACGCCGGTGCCGGGATGCAGATGCAGGTTCGCCCCGACCGGGCCCGCCCGCAGCCCCGACCGCTGCAGGAGTGCCGGCGTGCCGATCGCGCCGGCGGCGGCGACGACGACACGGCTGCGCACCCGCACCGTGAATGCGGGCATGCCGGGCTGACTGACCGTCGCCAGGACTCCGGCCACCCGGCCGGCCTCCGTCAGGATCCGATCCACCCGGCAGTGCACGATGAACCGTGCCCGCTGCCGGTAGGCGTCGACCAGGTATGTCTTGAGCGTCGATTGCTTGGCCCCGATCTGGCAGCCGTAGCCACAGTAGCCGCAGCGCGCGTCCTGGGTACAGCCCTTGACGTTGCGCGGCATGGTGTCGACGTGCCAGCCCATGCGCCGCAGCCCGCGCTCGATCACCTGCTCTCGCGCGCTCACCCGGCTGTGCTCCCGGTTGACGCCGAGCCGCTCGCTGACCGCGTCGAGCGCCGCGGTGTACCCATCGCCGGCAAAGGAGGTAAGCCCATGGCGTGAGGCCCATTCGGCCCGCAGCCAGTCCGGCGTGCGAAAGCTCGTCGTGTAGTTGACGACCGTTCCGCCCCCCAGGCAGCTGCCCGCGATCAGCGCCAGTCCCTCGCGCGTCGCGCTGGCGCCGCCGTCCAGGTAGAGCTTCTTCAGCATGGGCAGCTCCAGCTGATTGAAATCTCCCTCGTTGTAATGGCCGCCGAGCTCCAGCACGATCACGTCCTTGCCCGCCTCCGCGAGCTGGGCCGCCGCCACCGAGCCGCCCGCGCCCGACCCCACCACCACGGCGTCACAGCTGAGCTCGGTGTCACCGTCCACCACCAGTGGGCGGATGGTTTTCGGCTGCGGCACGGCGGGGGTGATCGGGCCGGGGTAGCCGATGTCGGGCCAGACCGGGTTGCGGCCATCCTCATCAGGCGTGCCCAGGAAGGCCAGCAGCGAGAGCCGCTTGAAGGCCTGGAACATCTGGCGTCGAAAGACGAACCGGCTGGTCGACCAGGCCAGCATCACTCGGGTCCGTCGCTCCCGGTCCCAGTGATGCATCGGCTCGGGGCGGCCGGTGAGCAGGAAAGCACCCCACCGCGTCCCCAGAAGGCGGATGGCCGCCAGCAGCAGACGCCGGTCCGACGGCGACGGGATCTCGGCGATGGTCCGCGCGACCTCGGTGGCCGCCAGCAACGGCGAGCCGGCGTGGCCCATCCCGCCGATGAACGTGTCGGCCAGCGCGGTCAGGACCTGGCTTTCGCGCGACGGTTCGCCGGCGACCTGCGGCACCTCGGCGACGGTTGACATGTGGCGTCCATCATCGCTGTGGGCGAGGCAAAATGCAAAGGCCCGGTGGGCGCCGGGCCGGGACCGAGGGCGAGGAAGGCCTAGTGTTCGCCGCCCTTGCGGCCGATTCGCGCCATGTGCTGCCGGTCGCGGCTGACCGCGACCCCGCCCTTACGGCCCGCCTCCCGGGCCTCGCGGGGCGAGAACTCGTGCGCCGTCCCCTCGCGGTGGGCCGCCTCGCCCCCCATCCGCGCGATGGCGCGCTGGCGTGCCGCGCTCATCGAGGCGAAGCCTCGCGGCCCCGCTTTGGCGGACGCCCGCTTGCGACGCGTCCCCTTCTCCCGACCGGCCGCCGCCTGGCTCCGCCGCGCCTGACCCTTTGCTGGCCCCTTCGCCTTCTTCCGCTTTCCCGTCGCGGTCGAGCTGCGCATCCTCATCCTCCTGACTCCCTCGCCGACCTGGCGCCCTGCCTCCCTTATAGCGGTACTGTAACATCGCCGCCGATAAGCTGGCGGCGTGGTCGATCGAGCGCCGGGAGAGAGCGCGCTGCGGGCGATCCTCTCGGATCGTCAGGTCCTGGCCACCCTCCTGCTGGCCCTCTTCGTGAACCTCGGCACGGGCATGGTGCTCCCGATTCTGCCGCTTTTCGCGCGATCGCTGGGCGCCGCCTATGCCGAGGCCGGGTTGCTGGTCGGGGCATATTACCTCGCGCGCCTGGTCTTCGACCTGGCGGCCGGCGCCATCGTGGACCGTCTCGGGATCGCGCCGGCGGCCGCGGCCGGTCTCGGTGCGCTCGCGCTGGGCGCCCTCTCCACCGGCCTCAGCCGGTCGTTCGGGGCGGCCCTGGTGAGCTGGGCGGTCGCCGGCGCTGGGGCGGCGGTGGTCTGGGCCGCCATGTACAACGCGCTGATCCGGTCGGTCCCGAGGGCGCGAATGGCCCGGGCGCTCGGGCTTTTCTATGGGGCGTTCAACAGCGGGCTGGTCGCCGGCGGTTTCCTGGGTGGACTCGTCGCGGCGCGATTCGGGCTGCCGGCTCCGCTGCTGTGCCTGGCCGCCATCGCGGCGGGACTCGCCGTGCTGATGAGCACGGCGCTGAGGACGCCCCCGCCTGCTCCAAACATGGCGGCGCCCCGACCGGAAGGCGGCACCGCTGAGCAGTCACTCGAGCCGGGCGCCCTGTTGAGGATTCCCGGCTTTCCCGCCGCGGTGATGTCCTTGCTCGCGAACCTGTGGTTCTTCGGGGCCGTTTTCAACACGCTCGTGCCCCTGTTCGCCCGCGATGTCCTGCACCTCTCGCCCGCCGGCATCGGTGTGCTTTACGCCGCGGCCCTCGCAGCCGAGTTCGTCGTCTATTACCCGGCGGGGACGTGGGCGGATACCCGCGGCCGGCGATTCGTCCTGATGCCGGCCTTCGCCTGCCTCGGCGTGGTCAGCCTGCTGGTCGGCTTCTCCGGCGACACCCTCATCTTCGCGCTGCTCCTCACCGTGTTGGGCGCCGCCTCAGGGTTCGCCGGAGTCCCACCGGCCGCGATGCTGGCCGACGTGCTGCCCGAGCACCGGGCGGCCCGCGGCGTCGCCATCTTCCGGTTCGGGGGCGACATCGGCTTTGCGCTCGGTCCCATTCTCTGCGGACTGGCCGCCGGTCACCTCGGGTTCCGGGCCGCCTTCGCGATCGCCGGGATCCCGTCGCTGGTCGCGCTCCTGGTGGTGGGCCTCTCCCGCGAAACCCTGGCTAGCCGGCGTGTGCAAACGCTTTGAGCGATTCCTCGCGGGGTGTGATGAAGCGTTCCGCGGTGCCGCACTCGCGAAGGAAGTCGATCGCCGATTGGAACAGGCGCCGACCCTCGCCTGTGGACTGTGACCACACGTTCGTGGTCTCCTGCGGATCCCGCACCAGGTCGTAGAGCTCGGGCGGCTCGGACGGTCCGCCCATGATCAGACTGCGCTCGCGGGTCGAGACGGTCACCGGCATGTAGCTCGCGATCTTCCGGCGGCGGGAGTCGACCGCACTGGTCAGCTCGCCCTTGGCGAAGTAGAGCGGCCACGAGCTGATCACGAAGGGACGGTGCTCCTCCTCCTCGCCACGCAGCACCCGGGAAAGCGATCGCCCCTGGACCTGGGCCGGCTGGTCGATCCGCAGCAGGTCGAGGATCGTCGCCGGGATGTCGGGCGCGGTCGTCAAGGCCCGGCGCCGGCCCGGCTCGACCCCCGGGACCCGCAGCAGGAAGGGGACGCGGGCGAGCTCCTGGTAGAGCGGCGACCACCCGATCGTCAGCAGCCAGGATTTTGAAAACCAGGTGGGGACCTCGGCATCATCCGAGATCCGAGCGTCCGGATCGTGGATCCATTCGGCTTTGCCGAAGTAGCCATGCTCGCCGAAGTAGTGACCGTGGTCGGAGGTGAAGACCACGATCGTGTTGTCTGCAAGGCCTAAGACCTCGAGCTTGTCGAGCAGGACGCCGATCCAGCGGTCGACCATGGTGACCTTGCCCGCATAGGCGGCGTGCGCGTTCTCGACGTCCTCCCAGCGCAGCCCGGCCTCCTTCCATTTCGCGTAGGCGGGATACAGTGCCGGCCCCGTGAAGTCCGGCCGGTAGAGCTGCGGGTAGTAGTCCGGCGGGTCCCACGGCTCATGCGGGTCCCAGGTATCGACATAGAGAAAGAAGGGCGCGCGATGATGACGCTCCAGCCAGTCATCGGCCGCCGTCATCGTGCGGGCGACCAGCCGGTCCCGTTCCGAGCGCCACATGGCACGCGCATCGGCGCGCTCGTGGGGGCGCGTGTCATCGCCCTGGCCGCGGATCCAGATGAAGTCGTCGAAGCCGCGATCGTAGCCGTAGCCGTCGCGGATGAAGAACGGCGTGTCGACCACGCCCATCGTGAGATAGCCGGCTCGCGACAGCATGCCGGGCAGCGTCTCGAGCCCCGGCGGGAGCGGCTCCCAGCCCATGAACGTGTAGGAGAACCGGCCGGTGAGGAAGTCGGCCCTGGCCGGCATCGTGGGAAAGGAGGAGATGCGATGCTCATCGAAGACCACCGACCGAGCCGCCAGTCGATCGAGGTTCGGCGTGCGGATCCACGAGTTTCCACTCGCGCCCAGGTGATCGCGCCGAAACGTGTCGGCAACGATCATCACGACGTTCGGGGGGGCCGCCATGCCGGACATAGGTTGCACCACGAGCCGGCGCCCGTCAAGATCCAGCTATGGCGCGCGTCCTCGTCGAGTCACCGCCGTTCCCCATGGCGATCGTCGCGGACGTGCTGACGGGATGCGGCGTCGCGATCGAGGCGAGAGGCACGGAGGAGACCGGCGCGGACGTGGTCGGCCTGCTGGGCTGGCAGCCGGTCGTCGCGGCCGATTTCGCGCGGTACCCCGCACTCAAGGTGATCGCCTGTTGTGGAGTGGGCTTCGACCAGGTCGACCTCGCCCAGGCCCGGCGACAGGGCGTCTGGGTGTGCAACGTGCCCGATTACTGCGTCGAGGAGATGGCCGACACGACCATCGCCCTGCTGCTGGCATTGGTGCGCGGGATCATCGTCCTCGATCGCAGCGTTCGCGCCGGCCAATGGGACGATCATGCCGCGGGCCC
>DASQGL010000034.1:0-8788 GCA_035632635.1 Candidatus Limnocylindrales bacterium | reverse complement strand
GTGTAAGTGTTCTGGTCCGCGATCCCCAGGAAGCGGTAACCCTGAGCCTGGTAGAAGTCGCGAACGGCGCGCGGCAGGTCACGCCCGACGCCCCACGTGGTGGCCGCCTGCAGGTTGCCCTTCAGCCATTGCGTGGCGAGCCCGCCGGTGCGATACGGGTCCTCGATTACGATCGCATGCCCCGCGGCCGGCGCGGCCGGCCGATTCAGCGCGAGCGCAAGCGTCCGCCCCAGCAGGCCGAAGGAGAGGACACAGGCCAGGATCACGAGTCCAGCGGCCGCACGCGGACCCCAAGCCCGGCGAGCAGGTCGCGAATCCGCGCCGCCAGCCGGGCGGCGGAAGGGGTGTCCGAATGCAGGCACAGGGTTTCAAACGCGACCGGCACGATCACCCCGTCATCCGCCACGACTTCGCCCAGAGTGCACAGCCGGCGAACCTGCTCGGCGACCTCCCCCTCGGACTCCAGGACCGCGCCCGGCTCGGTCCGCGGCAGAAGCGTGCCGTCCCGGCGGTAGCGGCGGTCGGCAAAGGCCTCCGCCGCGAAGGGAAGCCCGGCCGCCCGGGCCGCGTCCTCCATCGCGCTCTGGGCGCGGCCGACCAGTGTCATGGGGCGCGGCAGCCCGCTGACCGCCTCGACGATCCACGCGGCCAGCTCCGGGACGCGTTCCGCCTGGTTGTAGAGGGCTCCGTGCGCCTTGACGTGGGAGACCGTGGCGCCTGCCTGAAGGGCGACCGCCTCCAGCGCCTCGACCTGGGCGCGAATCAGCGCCACGACCTCGCCTTTGGGGAGCGCCATGGCCCGGCGCCCGAAATGCTCCCGGTCCGGGTAGCCGGGGTGGGCCCCGACCCGGACCCCGTGCCGGCGGGCGAGCTCGACGGTCCGGCGCATGCTACCCGCGTCGCCGGCGTGGCCTCCGCAGGCGATGTTCGCCGAGGTGATCAGCGGGATCAACGCCTCGTCGATCCGCGGATCGATCTCCCCCACGTCGGCGTTCAGGTCGACCTCTTTCATGGGAGAAGCGTAGGGGACGCCGGGGCTATACTCGGCGCAGGATGGAGAGGGAGTACCGGCGGCTTCAGCAGCCGCTGGTCCGGCGCTCGGGCGAGTTGCGTCCCGCGTCCTGGGACGAGGCGCTCGACCGCGCCGCCGCCGGCTTCAAGGCCGCGGTGACGAGCAAGGGTCCCAACACGATGGGTGTCTTCAGCTGCTCGAAGACCACCAACGAGATGAACTTCATGGCGCAGAAGCTGGTCCGCTCCGTCATCGGCACCAACAACATCGACAGCTGCAACCGAACTTGACACGCCCCCAGTGTCGCCGGTCTGGCGGCAGTGTTCGGAGCCGGTGGGGGGACCAGCTCCTACCGCGAGATCGAGGAGACCGACCTGATCATCCTGTGGGGCTCGAACGCCCGTGAGACCCACCCGATCTTCTTCCACCACGTCCTGAAGGGGGTCCGGGCCGGCGCCCGCCTGTACGCGGTCGACCCGCGGCGCACGAGCTCGGCGCAATGGGCCGACACCTGGCTCGGGATCGACGTCGGGACCGACATCTCGCTGGCCAACGCGATGGCCCGCGAGATCATCCACGCAGGGCTGCACAACCCGGAGTTCATCGAGCGCGCCACCACCGGGTTCGCGGCCTACCGGCGCGCGGTCGAACCCTACACGCTGGAGCGGGCCGAACGCGAGACCGGCGTCCCGGCGGCCGCGATCAAAGACGTCGCCCATGCCTACGCACGCGCCGACCGCGCCCAGATCTGCTGGACCCTCGGCATCACCGAGCATCACAACGCGGTCGACAACGTGCTCGCCCTCATCAACCTCGCCCTTCTCACCGGACACGTGGGCCGCTACGGCTGCGGGCTCAACCCGCTCCGGGGACAGAACAACGTGCAGGGCGGCGGCGACATGGGGGCGATCCCCAACAAGCTGCCCGGTTTCCAGGACGTCGAGGACGCCGCGCTCCGGGCGAAGTTCGATCAGGCCTGGAACTGTCACGTGCCGGACCGGCGCGGCTGGCACCTGAGCCAGATGTTCGAGGCGATGGAGCGGGGCGACCTGACCAGCCTCTACGTCATCGGCGAGAACCCGGCCCAGTCCGAGGCCGACCAGCAGCACGCGATGCACCTCCTCGAGCACCTCGACCACCTCGTGGTGCAGGACATCTTCCTGACCCAGACCGCCCAGCTCGCCCACGTGGTCCTGCCCGCCGCGGCCGGGTGGTGCGAGTCCGAGGGCACGGTGACGAGCAGCGAACGGCGCGTCCAGCGCGTGCGCAAGGCGCTCGAGCCGCCGGACGGCGCGCGGGACGACATCGAGATCATCTGCGAGATCGCCCGCCGGCTCGGCCACGACTGGGGACATCCGTCCAGCGCCGACGTGTGGAACGAGGTGCGCCGGCTGAGCCCGATGCACGCGGGGATGTCCTATCGCCGGCTCGAGGAGCTGGGCGGGATCCAGTGGCCCTGCCCGGACGAGACCCATCCGGGCAGCCTGTTCCTCCACGGGCGGCTCTGGCAGGACCCGGTGGGCGGACCGCGCGCGCCCTTCTCTGCGGTCCAGCAGGAGCCTCCGGTCGACGAACTCTCCGACGACTTCCCCATCCGCCTGACCACCGGCCGGCGCCTCGACTCCTTCAACACCGGGGTGCAATCGGGCGGCTACTCCTCGCCCTTGCGCGAGGGCGAATTCCTGCACCTCGCGCCCGAGGACGGAAAGGAGCTGCAGGTCGCGGACGGCGAACGCGTGCGGGTCAGCTCCCGGCGCGGCTCGCTCGAGGTCCCGGTTCGCTATGACCCCGCCTGCCGACCCGGGCTCGCGTTCATGACGTTGCACTTCCCCGACCAGACCGCGACCAACATCCTGACCATCGACGCGACCGACCCGAAGTCCGGCACCGCGGAGTTCAAGGCCAGCGCGATCCGGGTCGAGAAGCTGGCGCCGGCCGCGACCGGCCGCGCCTGACGTGGACATCAAGGTCGCGGGGGAGACGGCGACCGCCGAGGAGCGCGAAGCGGTCGACGACGTCCTCGGCCCGCCGCGCTCGGGATGGACCGGGGGCGCGCCGAGCCCGATGGACCAGCGGGTCGCCCTCGGCGGCCGGCAGGCGCGGGCCCAGCGGCACCTGCTGCTCCCGACCCTGCACGCAATCCAGGACCGGGTCGGGTACTGCAGCCACGGCGCGGTCAACTACCTCTGCGAACGCCTGACCATTCCTCCGGCGGAGGCCTACGCGGTGGCGAGCGGGTACGCCTTGCTGGCGCTCGAGCCGCGCCCCGCCCGGGTCGTCCACGTCTGCGACGACCTCGCCTGCCGGATGGCGGGCGCCGATCGACTGTGCGACGAGCTGGGCCGGCGCCTGGGGCCGGAAGGCTCGGGCGGCGGATCGGGCGGCTCGACCTGGATGCGCAGCCCCTGCCTGGGGCGCTGCGACACGCCGGTGGCGGCGCTCGTGCAGCAGGCGGGCGATCGGCGGCAGCGGAGCGAGGTATCGGTCGGGGCGCTCAGCGTCGAGGAAGCACTCAGGCTCCTGACGCCCCCCTACCCGGACCCTCCCCCTCCAGGGGGGAGGGACATCGTGGTGGAAGGGAGTCCGTTGCGGCTGCTGGGGCGCGTGGGGGTCGTCGACCCCGACGACCTGAGCAGCTACCGCGCGCACGGCGGCTACGCGGCGCTCCGCCGCGCCGTCGCGTTGGGCCAGGAGGCGGTCATCCGCGAGGTCCAGGACGCCCGCCTGCTGGGCCGGGGCGGCGCGGCCTTTCCCACCGGGCGCAAGTGGGACGCGGTCGCGCGGGCGCCGGAGCGGCCCCACTACCTCGTCTGCAACGCAGACGAATCGGAGCCGGGCACCTTCAAGGATCGCGTCCTCATGGAGGCGGACCCGTTCGCCGTGCTGGAGGCCATGACGATCGCCGCCTTCGCCAGCGGATGCGAGCGCGGATACCTCTATGTGCGCGGCGAATACCCGCTCGCCCGGCGCCGGATCGACAACGCGATCGCGCAGGCGCGCGAGCACGGCTTTTTGGGCGAGGACGTCCTGGGCCGCGGCTTCGCCTTCGACGTCGAGGTCCGCCGCGGCGCCGGCGCCTACATCTGCGGCGAGGAGACCGCGCTCTTCAACTCGATCGAAGGCAAGCGGGCTGAGCCGCGCAACAAGCCGCCCTTCCCGACCGCGGTCGGCCTGTTCGGCAAGCCCACGCTGGTCAACAACGTCGAGACCCTGGTCAACGTCCTCGAGATCATCGAGCGCGGCGCGGGCGCGTTTGCCGCGGTGGGCACGGCCGAGTCGACCGGCACCCGCCTCTTCTGCCTGAGTGGATCGATCGAACGGCCCGGGCTCTACGAGGCGCCCATGGGGATCACGCTGCGCGAGCTGCTGGAGCGGGCCGGCGGCGTGCGGGGGCGGCTGCGCACGGTGCTGCTGGGCGGCGCCGCGGGGAGCTTCACCGCGCCCGACCAGCTCGACGTCCCGCTCAGCTTCGAAGGCACGCGCGCGTGCGGGCTCACCCTCGGATCCGGCGTGGTGATGCCGATCGACGACGAGGCCGACCTGAACGGCTTCGTCCTGCGTATCGCCCGCTTCTTCCGGGACGAGTCGTGCGGGCAGTGCGTCCCCTGCCGGGTCGGCACCGTGCGCCAGGAGGAGGCGCTCCTGCGCCTGATCCACGGCCGCCTCGACGGCGAACGCGACGGCCAGATGGCCCTGCTCAGGGACGTGGCCCAGGTCATGCGGGACGCGTCGATCTGCGGGCTCGGCCAGACCGCCGGATCCGCCGCCGAATCCGCGATCCGCCTGAACCTGCTGGCCGCGCGCGGGAGCGCGCCCGCATGAGCGCGGTCGCTGTCGACGCCCTGCGGCGGATGGTCGCCGTCACCATCGACGGGGTCTCGGTGCGCGTGCCCGAGGGGACGACCATCCTGCAGGCCCTGCGGCGGCAGCAGATCGACACGCCGACGCTGTGCTACCTCGAGACGCTCACCCCGGTGAACGTCTGCCGCGCCTGCGTGGTCGAGGTCGAGGGATCGCGGACGCTGGTCCCGTCGTGCTCGCGCAAGGTCGAGGCTGGTATGGCGATCCGCACCGACACCGAGCGCGTGCGCCTCAGCCGCCGCATGGTGCTCGAACTGCTGGCGTCGTCGGCCGACCTGTCGCTCACGTCGCGAGAGGTCAAGGGATGGCTGCAGAGCTACGGCGCGCGCCCGCAGCGGCACGGCCCGCCCGCCCCGGCCGCACCGGCCGGCCGGCGCGACCATGCCCAGGCGGGCCATCACCACGCGCCGGATCCGGGCACGGCGCTCACCGTGGCACAGCCGGTGAAGATCGATAACGACCTCTACGTGCGCGACTACTCGAAATGCATCCTCTGTTACAAGTGCGTCGAGGCCTGCGGGGTCGACGCCCAGAACACGTTCGCGATCTCGGTCGCCGGGCGCGGCTTCGAAGCCCGGATCTCGACCGAGTTCGACGTGCCCCTGGGTGAGGGGGCCTGCGTCTACTGCGGCAACTGCATCGGCGTCTGCCCGACCGGGGCGCTCATGTTCAAGAGCGAGTACGACATGCGCCAGGCGGGCACCTGGGACGAGTCGCGGCAACAGGTGACCTCGACCATCTGCGGATACTGCGGGGTGGGCTGCACGCTCGACCTGCACGTCCAGGACAACACGATCGTCAAGGTCACCTCGCCCCTGGATCACGACGTGACCCGCGGCCACCTCTGCGTCAAGGGGCGGTTCGGCTTCCAGTTCGTGCAGAGCCGCGAGCACCGCCGGGGCTAGCGACGGGGGGTCGGGGACCCCCAGAAACGGCCCCGGGCTTGCCCGGACGTGACCCGGCTGTCACCGCGACGCGAAATCCCCGAGGGTGACCGGGCCCGATCGCGCGATCTCGGAGGCCGACTGCGTCTAAGCCGGGTCTAAGGCCAGCTTCACGTTGCACCGGTAGCGTGGCCTCCATGGAGTCGCCGGCCCCGGACGCACCGTCTCACGGCACGGCTTTGGCGTCGAGCGGCAAGCCTCCGCTCTGGAAGCGGCCCGTCACCCGCCGGGCGGCGCTGGCGGGCGGGGCGACCGCCGCCGCGGGCGTCGCGCTGGCGGCCCTCTGGCGAAGCGGCGACCTGACCCAGATCCTGCAGCACGTGCAGGACCTGGCCCACGGCTACCAGAACCCGTTCACGACCGACCGGGTGCGGGTCGCGCACCTGCTGCGCCGGGCCGGGTTCGGCGCGACGGCGCAGGACCTCGACCACTACGCCGCGATGGGGACGACGGCGGCGACCGAAGCCGTTCTCGGCTACTCGGCCGTGTCCAACCAGGTGCTCGAGACCGAGCTGCCGCCGATCGATCCGGCCGCGCTGCGCAACGGGGCCGGCAACCTGCGGCTCCAGGCCTGGTGGCTGCAGCGGATGGCGGCGACCGCGCGCCCGCTGGAAGAGAAGATGACGCTCTTCTGGCATGGCCTGCTGACCAGCGGCCTGGACAAGTCCGGACCCGGGCAGCTCTACCTGCAGAACCAGCTCTACCGGGCCCATGCGCTGGGCAACTTCGACGATCTGTTGAAGGCCGTCACGCGGGACCCGGCCATGATGGTGTACCTCGACACCGAGACGAATCGCGTCGGCAAGCCCAACGAGAACTACGCACGCGAGCTGATGGAGCTCTTCACCACCGGGATCGGCCACTACAGCGAGACGGACGTGCGGGAGTCGGCGCGCGCGTTCACCGGGTGGACGCTGGGCCGGGGCAACGTGCGCTACCCGCTCCAGTCGACCTTTGTGCCGCGCCTGCACGACGCCGGGATGAAGACCTTCATGGGCAAGACCGGCGCCTTCACCGGCGACGACATCATCGAGATGCTCGTCCCCCTCCGCGCCACCGCGGAGCGGCTGAGCACGAAGCTGTTCACGTTCTTCGCCTACCCCAACCCCGAGCCCGCGATCGTGCAGCACCTGGCGGACACGTTCCAGCAGAAGCGCTACAACGTGGGCGCGGTGGTCCGCGCGATCCTGACCATGGACGCCTTCTACTCGCCGAAGGCTTACCGGGCCGCGGCCAAGAGTCCCGCCGAGTACGTGGCACAGATGATCCGCACCACCGGGGCGCTCGCCGCGGGGCCGGCCGCCGGCGCCTCGGGCTCCGGGAGCGTGACGTCGGCGCAGGCCACCGGATTGAACGCGGCCGTGGCCGCGATGGGCGCGATGGGCCAGGTGCTGTTCTACCCGCCCAACGTCGCCGGCTGGCCGGGTGGGAGCACGTGGATCAACAGCTCGGCCCTGATGAACCGGCTCAACTTCGCCAACGCCCTGGCCCGGCGCGTTGGACCCGCGTTCGCGGGGAAGACGCTGGACGGGATGCTGGCGACCTACCTGGACGGCAACGTCACCGACGCCACGAAGGCCGGCCTGCAGCAGCTGGCCGCGGCGCACGGCAGCAATCCGGCGACCCTGCTCTACTTCGTGCTCGCGACCCCGGAATACCAGTTGAACTGAACCCACGGAGCTGAAGGAAACCATGTTCACCCGCCGCGACTTCATCAAGGAAGGCCTGATCCCGGTCTTCGCCGGCTCCTCGGTCCCCGCCGTCTTCGCCAACGGCATCGCGGCGGCCGCGGCGGATTCGCCGAATGCGGCGCCTAGCGACCGCATCCTCGTCCTCGTGCAGCTGGCGGGGGGCAACGACGGCCTCAACACGGTGATCCCGTTCCAGGACGGCACCTACCATGACGCCCGGCCGACCCTGCGGCAGACCACGGGCGTCCTGCCGGTCAACGCCACGCTCGCCCTGCACCCGAACCTCAAGTTCCTGAAGACCGCCTTCGACAAGGGGCAGCTCGCCATCGTGCAAGGGGTCGGCTATCCGAACCCGAACCTCTCGCATTTCGCCTCGATGGCGATCTGGGAGAGCGCGAGCGTCAGCGGCGGGATCGGCGACGGCTGGCTGGGACGCTACCTCGCCTACCTGGACCATGTCGGCGAGAGCCCCAACCACGCGCTGGAAGGCGTGAGCGCCGGGTCGCTCGTGCCCCCGGAGCTGCGCTCGAGCACCGCCCCCGTGCTGACCCTGAATTCGCTCAAGGGATTCAAGCTGCAGCCGGTGAACGAACACGGGACCATCGTCGACGTCGAGAACCCGCTGATGAAGTTCTACGGGGCCCTCAAGTCCGCCTCGCCGGCCCCCTACGGCGCGCTGCTGGATACCACGCTGCAGGAGGCGCTGACCGCCTCGCATGCGTTGCAGGCCACCGACGCGACCTACCAGGCCAAGGCGACCTACCCGGCCAACAGCCCGATCGCCAGCTCGCTCAGGCTGGTCGCGGAGACGATCGTCTCCGGGCAGGGCGTGCGCGTCGCGCACGTGACCCTCGGCGGCTTCGACAACCACGCGCGCGAGAAGCCGGTCCACGACAAGCTGCTCCAGGACCTCGACCAGGCGCTCAACGCGTTCATGCAGGACCTGCAGGGGCACGGACTGAGCGACCGCGTGCTGGTCATGACCTGGTCGGAGTTCGGGCGGCGGGTCAAGGAGAACGGCAGCGCGGGCACCGATCACGGCACCGCGGCGCCGATGTTCCTGCTTGGGACCCCGGTCAACGGCGGCCTCTATGGCGAGACTCCCAGCCTGCAGACCCTGGACAACGGCAACCTGAAGTTCACGACGGACTTCCGCAGCGTCTATGCCACGGTCCTGCAGAGCTACCTGAAGGCGCCGGCGTCCGACCTGCTGGGCGGGAACTTCTCCACCCTGCCGCTGCTCAAGGCTTAAGACGTATACGCGCCATGGTGCCTCCGGG
>DASQGL010000033.1:0-9527 GCA_035632635.1 Candidatus Limnocylindrales bacterium | reverse complement strand
CCGGCCACGATCGTCTCCGCCCGGTGGTGGGCGACGCGCATGGCTTCGAAGAAGGCGGTCTCCGACCCGGGGAACACGGCGCTCTTGGCCAGGCGGGCCGCTGCGGCGAGCGCCCCGAAGTACTCCGGCGCGGCCGAGACCTCGTGCTCGGGCAGGGCGCCTGCCTCGGGCGCCGCTTTCAGGATCCCCTGCCACTGGGCCCGGTCCAGGGCCTCCAACCGCTCGAGGAATCGCTCGACCTCGCCGGTGTTCGGGCCGAACCGGGCATCCGCCACGTGAGTACAATACCCCCGGTCTCATGCGAAAAGCGAGTGCCGGAACGTGCCGGTAGTTCCCTTCCAGGTCCGCACCGGCTACCGGGTCGAGGCGCGGGACGGCGACGTGGGCACCGTCCGGGAGGTCTTCAGCGGCCCGCCCCGGTCGATGTTCGTCGACAGCGAACCGTACATGCGGGTTACCGAGGCCGGCCAACCGGACCTCTTCATCCCGCTCAGCGAGGTGGTCGACGTCTCCGACGTCAAGGAGGCGGTCTACCTCAAGCGCTGGCTGCGGGAGATCGACGCGCTGGGCTGGACCCGCGACCCGCGAAACCCCACCGCGCCCGCCCCGCCCTACCGGCCGCGCCGCCCCCTGGATGGGCAAGCTCATCAGCACCCCGAGCACAACGCGGCCGGTGAGATCGTGGTCGGCCCCCGGCCCCGCGGGCCGCTCGGCACCTGGCAACCCGGTGAGGCGGCGCCCCGCCCCGAACCCGGCCGCCCGGTGCGGATCGGCGACCGGTTCAAGCCCGGCGACCGCATCCCGGTCCCGGGTCAGTACATGTGCACCGTCTGCAAGTTCCGCAAGCACTCGCGGCAGTTCCTCGAGGAGGACCCGGACGGCCGGTTCCCGGGCGCGCACCACCCGGGCGCGCTCTGGGAACTGGAGGACCTCCGGCCCTAGTCATCGGGTCGAGACCCGATAGGCTCGCGCTCCAACGCCCTCGGCTGGGGGGAAGGAGATTCAAGCTTGTTAGAATCGCCAACGGATGCTTAGCGACTACGCTCCGCTGCTCATTTTTCTTGCCGCGGTCGTGGTCTTCGGCGCGATCGCGCTCTTCCTGCCCGCCTACCTCGCCGGGTCGCGCCACTCGGCCGCCAAGGACCTGCCCTACGAGTGTGGCATCGTGCCCCGCTCGACCGCGCGCCGCCGGTTCTCGGTCAGCTTCTACCTGACCGCCATGCTCTTCATCATCTTCGACGTCGAGGCGATCTTCATCTATCCGTGGGCCGTCATCCTGCACGGGCTGCGCTGGTTCGGCATCGCGGAGATGGCCGTCTTCGTCGCGATCCTGCTGGTGGCGCTCGCCTACGTCTGGCGCAAGGGAGCCCTCGATTGGGGGAGCTAGAGATCCGCAGCCGGCCCTTCGTCACCGGCCGCGCCGCCGGGCCCACCCCGCTCAACGCGCTCGGCGACAATCTGCTGACCACCACCCTGGACAAGGTCATCAACTGGGGCCGCGCCGGGGCGATCTGGCCGGCGCTCTTCGGCCTCGCCTGCTGCGCGATCGAGATGATGGGCACGGTCGGGCCGCGGCACGACCTCTCCCGTTTCGGCTCGGAGCTGTTCCGGGCCTCTCCGCGGCAGGCGGACCTCATGATCGTCGCCGGTCGGGTCTCGATCAAGATGGCTCCCGTCCTGCGCCAGATCTACGACCAGATGCCGGAACCCAAGTGGGTGATCGCGATGGGCGCCTGCGCCTCCTGCGCCGGCATGTTCAACAACTACGCCATCGTGCAGAGCGTGGACAAGATCGTCCCGGTCGACATCTACATCCCCGGATGCCCGCCGCGTCCGGAAGCCCTGATCGACGCCGTGATCAAGCTGCAGCGGAAGATCAAGGGCCTGCCACTGGTCCAGCGATAGCCTGGGAAGCGACGCGGAGGAGTAGAAGTGAGCGAGAGCTGGTCGGAGATGCTTGTGCGGAAGGTCCAGGAACGGTTCCCGGCCGCCCTGCTCGAGCACGGCGAGTTCCGGGGCGACCTGACCCTGCTGGTCGACGCGACCAAGCTGGTCGACGTGGCCCGCTTCCTCAAAGAGGACTCGGAGCTCGGGTTCACCTACCTCCTCTACGTGACGGCCGTCGACTGGCCGGCCCGCGAGCCGCGCTTCGACGTCGTCTGGGAGGTCCGCAACCTGGACCGCGGGACGCGCGTGCGGCTCAAGACGCGGGCCGCGGCCCCGGATTACGCCGTGCCCAGTCTGACCGCCGTCTGGCGGGCCGCCAACTGGCATGAACGGGAGACCTACGACCTGCTCGGCATCCGTTTCGACGGACATCCCAACCTGCGCCGCATCCTGATGCCGGACACGTGGGAGGGGCATCCCCTGCGCAAGGACTACGTGTCCTTCGGCGAGCCGGTGATCTTCAGCGACCAGAAGCTCGAGGGTCTGGAGCCCGACGCCATCCGTGGCTGACACCTCCATCGAGCCGCAGGTCGAGCGCGACCCGGGCGCCGAGCCGGAGTCCGAGTGGATGGAGCTCAACATGGGGCCGCAGCATCCCTCGACCCACGGCGTGCTGCGCGTGAAGCTGAAGCTCGACGGCGAGATCGCGCGCGACGCCGAGTGCGAGATCGGCTACCTCCACACCGGCTTCGAGAAGTCCTTCGAGGACAAGACCTACACCCAGGGGATCACGTTCAGCGATCGGATGGATTACCTTGCGCCCCCGATCAACAATGTCGGCTTCGTGATGGCGGTGGAGAAGCTGATGGAGCTGGACGTCCCGCCGCGGGCGCAGGCGATCCGGGTCATGATGATGGAGCTCGCCCGCATCGGCAGCCACGCGCTCTGGCTCGGGACGACCGGGCTGGACCTGGGCGTGTACTCGGGCTTCTTCTACGCCTGGCGCGATCGGGAGAAGATCCTGGACCTGAACGAGGCCTATTCGGGCGTCCGCATGATGACCTCGTTCACCCGGGTCGGCGGCGTCGCCTGGGACCTGCCCGAGGGCTGGCTCGACGACCTGCAGAAGCTGGTCGACGTCCTGCCCTCACGGATCGACGACTACGAAGGACTGTTCACCCACAACCCGATCTGGATCGAGCGGACGCGGGGCCTGGGCGTCCTGACCGCCGAGGAGGCGATCGACTGGGGCGTCACCGGGCCGGTGCTGCGCGCGTCGGGCATCGGCTACGACGTGCGCAAGGCGTTCCCCTACTGCGGCTACGAGCAGTACGACTTCGCGGTCCCGGTCGGCACCGCGGGTGACAGCTACGAGCGCTACCTGCTGCGGATTCGCGAGATGCGCGAGAGCGTCAAGATCCTGCAGCAGGTGATCGACTCGCTGCCCGGCGGACCGGTCATCACCGCCAACCGCAAGGTGGCGCTGCCGCCGCGCGCCGAGCTGTCCGGGAGCATGGAGGCCGTCATCCATCATTTCCGCCTGGTCAGCGAGGGGTTCAAGCCGCCGGTGGGCGAGGTCTACGCCTTCGTCGAGAGCCCGCGCGGCGAGCTCGGCTACTACCTCGTCTCCGACGGGACGAACAAGCCGTACCGGATGAAGGTGCGCCCGCCCTCGCTCTGCAACCTGCAGGCGATCGGGAAGATGGTCCAGGGCCGGCTGGTCGCCGACGTGGTCGCCATCCTGGGCTCGATCGACATCATCCTCGGGGACGTGGATCGCTGATGGCGCTGCAGCCGGCAACGGTCGAACGGATCAAGGAGTACGCGCGGCGCTATCCCTCCGCCCAGTCCGCCATCATCCCCGCGCTCTGGGCCGTGCAGCACGAGCTGGGCTACGTGACCGCCGAGGCGCTCGCCGAGATCGCCCAGCACCTGAACCTGCCGCCCTCGCTGATCGAATCGACCTCATCCTTCTATTCCATGTTCCTGACCCGCCCCGAAGGGCGGCATGACGTGGTCATCTGCGTCAACGCGCCCTGCAGCCTGCGCGGCGCCGACGAGGTGGTCGCCTACGCCACCCGCAAGCTCGGGATTCGCGACGGGCAGACCTCGGCGGACGGCGCGATCACGCTGCGCTCGACCCCGGAATGCCTGGGCGCCTGCGGCGGGGCGCCCATGATGCAGGTCGACCACCGCTTCGAGGAGAATCTGACCTTCGACCGGATCGATGCCATCTTCGAGCGGCTGCGCTTAGAGCCGGCGCCCCATGAGGTCCGGACCGTGCCCCAAGCCGTTCCGCCGGTCAAGGGAGGAAAGGTCCGCAGCGGCGCGGAAGGCGCCCGCCCGCGCGGCAAGAGGACGCAGACGTAATGGGACTCAAGCCACTGCTCACCAAGGACTTCGGCCGCGAGGGCCTCGCCCACCTGCAAGGCTATGAGGTCGCGGGTGGATACACCGGGCTCAAGAAGGCGCTCAAGGAGATCACGCCCGACGACCTGATCGAGATGGTCAAGAAGAGCGGGCTGCGCGGCCGCGGCGGCGCCGGCTTCCCGACCGGCAACAAATGGGGGTTCCTGCCCAAGGGCGTCTACCCGCGCTACCTCGTCTGCAACGCGGACGAGAGCGAGCCGGGCTGTTTCAAGGACCGCTACCTGATCGAGGAGAGCCCGCACCAGGTGCTCGAGGGCATCCTGATCGCGGCCTACGCGATCGGCTGCAACCTGGCCTTCATCTACATCCGCGGCGAGTACCTGCCCCAGGCCGAGGCGCTGGAGGCGGCGATCGAGGAGGCGCGTCAGGCCGGCTACCTGGGCCGCAACGTGCTCGGCAGCGGCTTCGACGTCGACGTGATCCTCCACCGGGGCGCGGGCGCCTACATCTGCGGCGAGGAGACGGCGCTGCTGACCTCGCTCGAAGGCTATCGCGGCGAGCCCCGGCTCAAGCCGCCTTTCCCGGCGGTCAAGGGGCTGTACGCGAAGCCGACCGTGGTCAACAACGTGGAGACGCTCGCCAATCTGCCCCACATCGTCAACCACGGCCCCGACTGGTTCGCGGCCATGGGGACGCCGACCGGCAAGGGCACCCGGCTCTGGTGCATGAGCGGCCACGTGAACCGGCCGGGCAATTACGAGCTCGAGATGGGCACCCCCATCCGCGAGCTGATCTTCGAGCACGGCGGCGGCATCTGGAAGGGTCGCAAGCTGAAGGCGTTTCAGCCGGGCGGCGCCTCGATGATGGTGCTGCTCCCCGAGCACCTCGACGTCGGCCTCGACTTCGACGCGATCGCGAAGGCCGGCTCGATGGCGGGCGCCGGCGCGATGATGGTGATGGACGAGACCACCTGCATCGTCGACGTCGCCCGGCGGCTGGTCAAGTTCTTCGAGCACGAGAGCTGCGGCAAGTGCACGCCCTGCCGTGAAGGCACCTACTGGATGGCGAACCTGTTCGACCGGATCGAGTTCGGCGAGGGGAAGCCCGGCGACCCCGACCTGCTGCTCGACATGGGCTACAACATCGACGGGCGATCGTTCTGCCCGCTCGGGGACGCCTCGACCTGGTTCCCGCGCAGCGTCATCAAGTACTTCCGCGACGAATTCGAGCAGCACATCAGCGAGAAAGGCTGTCCCTTCAAGAAAGAGCGCGAGGCGGTGGCCTAGCCGTGGCGGTCGTCACCGATCAGGTCACGGTCACGGTCGACGGGCGCACCGTCACCGTGCCCAAGGGCACCCTCATCCTCGATGCCGCCAAGAAGCTCGGCATCGAGATCCCGATCTTCTGCTCGCACCCGAAGATGGACCCGGTCGCCGTCTGCCGCATGTGCCTGGTCGAGGTCGAGAAGATGCCGAAGCTGCAGCCGGCCTGCGCCGTCTACGTCAGCGACGGCATGGTGATCCGGACCAGGACCGACCAGGTGCACAAGTACCAGAACGGCCTGCTCGAGTTCCTGCTGACGAATCACCCGCTCGACTGCCCGATCTGCGACAAGGGCGGCGAGTGCCCGCTCCAGGACCAGACCTATGCCTACGGCCCGGGCGCGAGCCGGTACGACTTTCCCAAGAAGCATTTCGACAAGGCGGTGCCGCTGTCGGACAAGATCCTGCTCGACCGCGAACGCTGCGTCCTCTGCTGGCGCTGTACGCGGTTCTCGGCGGAGATCTCCGGCGAGCGGGAGCTGGCCCTGATCCAGCGGGGGAAGGAGACCGTCATCGGCACGTTCGACGACCAGCCGGCCCGGTCCGAGTACCAGGGCAACTGGACGGAGATCTGCCCGGTCGGCGCGCTCACGAGCCGCCAGTACCGGTTCAGCAGCCGGCCGTGGGACCTGGATCGGACCGCCACCATCTGCCCCGGCTGCTCGATGGGCTGCAACATCCACGCGGATGCGCGCAACAACCGGGTGGGCCGGTTCCAGTCACGCGAGAACCTGGCGGTCGACGACGGCTGGCTCTGCGATTACGGCCGCTTCAGCTTCCCGAACTTCCAGCGCGACGGCATCGAGCGGCCCAGAGTCCGTCGGGATGGGCGGCTCGTGGAGGTCACCTATGCGGAGGCGATCGCCGCGGCGGCGCAGGGGCTCAGCCGGATTGGGCCCGCGCTCGCCGGCTGGGCGTCGCCGGCTGCCACCAACGAGGAGCTCTTCCTCTTCCGCCGCCTCTTCCGCGAGGTGCTGCAGTCGCCGCACCTCGACCACCGTCCGGCCCGGTCGCCGGCCGCCCCGGCCGCGGACCCCGAGGACATGACGCTGCCGATCGCGGATCTCGAGCGATGCGACTACGTCATCGTGCTGGGCGGGCAGGGGGTGATCGATGCCGCGCCCGTCCTGCACCTGCGGCTGCTCAAGAGCGAGCGGCGCGGCGTGCACGTGCTCAAAGTGGACCACCTGAGCGCGGGGCTCGAGGGCGTGCCGGCCGAGGCGCAGGCGGTCGGGATCCTGGCGGTCGGCGCCCGCAAGGACGAGGCGGTCGATCTCCAGGGCCGGCTGGCCGGCAAGGTCAAGGGCAGCGTCCGGCGCCTGATCGTCGGCGACGGCCCGAACGGCCGCGGCGCCCAGGACCTCGGCATCCTGCCCGACCGCGGCTCCGGCTACGCCGCGCTCAGCGGGCCGGCCGGCCGGCCGCGGCTCGGCTGGGAAGCCGCCGGCATCCTGGGCGTCTACCTGTTCGAGGCCAGCCCGCTGCACGCGTTCGACGCCTCCGGCGAGGAGCGGGAGTGGCTGGCCCGGCTGGACACGGTCGTGCTGCAGCGGTCACGCCCGTCGCCGCTCGACGAGGTCGCCCACGTCATCCTGCCCGGGCGCACCTTCACCGAGAAGGACGGCACGGTCACCAACCTGGAGGGCCGGGTGCAGCTGATCCGGGCCGCGGTCGACGCCGCCGCCGTGCGGGACGACTGGAGGATCCTGCAGGACCTGGCCCAGGCGCTCGGGGCAGAGTGGCACTATGGCGTGGTCGAAGACGTGTTCGCCGATCTGGCCCGGGCGATGCCGCAATACCAGCGGGCGCTCCTCGGCGAGCGCGTGCTCTGGAGCGAGGCACCATGACGCTCGCCGTCGTCATCGAAACCCTCGTCAAGGCGGTCATCGTGATCGGCGCCCTGCTGACCGGCTTCGCCTACCTGACGCTGTTCGAGCGCAAGGTCCAGGCCCGCCTCCAGCAGCGCTACGGGCCGAACCGGGTCGGACCGTTCGGCCTGCTCCAGCCGGCTGCGGACGGGCTCAAGCTCATGTTCAAGTCGCAGGCGCCGCCCGCCGGGCGCGACCACCTGCTCTACCTGCTCGCGCCCATGCTCTCGATGGTCGCGGCGCTGGCCTCGTTCGCGATCATCCCGGTCAGCGGGCCCGGCACGTGGACCCTGTTCGGGCACGCCATCGGCTGGTACGTCATGAACGTGAACATCGGCCTGCTCTGGTACTTCGCCGTGACCTCGATGGGCGTCTACGGCATCTTCCTGGCGGGCTGGGCGTCCAACAGCAAGTACTCGCTGCTGGGCGCGCTGCGCTCCTCGGCGCAGATGATCAGCTACGAGATGGCGCTCGGGCTCTCGCTCGTCCCCGTCTTCATCCTGGCCGGCTCCTTCAGCCTGGTCGACATCGTGAACGCCCAGAAGACCTGGTGGTTCGTCCTCCCGCTCTTCCCGGCCTTCATCCTCTACCTGATTGCGGGCATCGCCGAAACCAACCGCGCGCCGTTCGACCTGCCCGAGGCTGAGACCGAGCTGGTCGCGGGCTACCACACGGAGTACTCCGGGATGCGCTTCGCCCTCTTCTTCATGGCCGAGTACATCAACATGATCACGGTCAGCTCGATCGCGACGGTCGTCTTTTTGGGCGGCTGGTGGGGACCCTTCGCGATCCTGCCCGGACCCTGGTGGTTCCTGCTCAAGGTGGTCCTCTTCCTCTACCTGTACGTCTGGCTGCGGGCCACCCTGCCGCGCGTGCGCTACGACCGGCTCATGGCGCTCGGATGGAAGTCCTTGCTGCCGCTCTCGCTGCTCATGATGATGGCGACGGCCGTGGTGGTCGTTGCCGCCCAGAGGTAGGTGTGACCATGCCCTTGCGTGACGTCGTGCTCGGACCGCTCTACCTGCTCAAGGCGATGGCGACGACCTTCAAGCACAACGCCCGTCCGGTCGTGACCATCCAGTATCCGGAGCACCAGAAGCCGGTGCCGCCGCGGGAGCGCGGCCGGCACATCCTGCACCGCTATGCGGACGGCCTGGAGAAGTGCGTCGGCTGTGAGCTCTGCGCGATCGCCTGCCCGGTCGGCTGCATCGTCGTCGAAGCCGCCGAGAACACGCCCGAGCGCCGGGTCTCGCCCGGCGAGCGCTACGCGAAGCGCTACGAGATCAACCTGCTGCGCTGCATCTACTGCGGGATGTGCGAGGAGGCCTGCCCGTACGACGCGATCACGATGGGCCCCCGCTACGATCTCGCCGACGACCACCCGGACAAGTTCATCGCCGTCAAGGAGGACCTGCTCGAGCCGCTCGAGGCCAGCCTCTCGGACACGGCGACGCCGAGCGGCGCCCCGTCCGCGCAGAAGGTCGCCCGGAAATGGTGATCGCCTTCGCCATCCTGGCGGCCTGGTTGCTGGTCACCGCCGCGGGCGTGGTTGGCTCGCGACGGCCGATCTACAACGCCCTGTCCCTGGTCGCGAACATGCTCGGGCTGGCCGTGCTCTTCCTCATGCTGAACGCGCAGTTCCTGTTCGCCGCCCAGATCATCGTCTACGCCGGCGCGGTCATGGTGCTCTTCGTCTTCATCATCGCCCTGCTCAACCCGGCGATCGACCTGACGGTCGGCCGGACGCGCACCGAGTGGGCCTTCGGCGTGCTCTTCGGCGTCATCTTCGCCGGGCTGCTGGTCGCCCTGCTCGCGAACCGCAGCCTGACCGGACGGCCCGGCCCGTACACGCCCGACGTCATCAACCACGCGGGCAACGTGCAGACGACCGGCACCGCGCTCTACACGACGATCCTGCTGCCGGTCGAGGTGACCTCGGTCCTGCTGCTGGTGGCGGCGGTGGGCGCTGTGTATCTCGCCATGCGGAAGCAGCGGTGACCCGCTGATGCCGGTTCCCGCCTACGTCTTCCTCTGGCTGTCGGGCGTCCTCTTCACGATGGGCGCGGTCGGGGTGCTCGTC